>VGZY01000013.1 GCA_016872355.1 SAR202 cluster bacterium
GACCTTTCTCATCCCCAATCTTCACTCGGTGAGCAGCCAAAACCCGAAGCGCAGGAGTCTCCCACCGGAATTCAACCGAAACCTCGGGCGAGAGGACTCAGTCCCTATCCGGCTAAGTCCACCGCCCATAAGCCAGCTGCAGACCACCCATGGAGACGAACCGTACTGACAAAATCACTGCACCCTAAACACTGACAGATTCACTGCCCCTTGACAGTTTAACGGCAGGGCTCAACCGGGAAGATTTTCCAGATCATCCAGGTCCTTGAATCTACCGGCTGCCCGCTTGTTGGCCCTCAGGCTTTCCAAGTCGATGATATTAGTGCGGACGCCGTCAAGTTCCGTCACAACTCGCTTCCCGTAGCACGCCCTGAACTCCACTCCGGAAATGCTTGTCAATACCTCAAGCCTGACCGGAGGGACTCCCATTCTGAGGATATGCGATTCACGAATCAGAAGACCAGGGGTTAACTGGGGCATGTCAAACCCAAAGGCACGGAGGGCTTCAACGGTCCGTTCCGCGTTGTCAGGGCTCGCAGCGACCCAGACGTCAAGGTCGGCAGTCGCCCTGGGATACCCGTGGTACGCGACCGCGTACCCGCCGACAATCAGATACTCAACCTTGTGGGTGTTCAACAACCTCAAGAACTCTTAGAAGTCTGGGGCCAGGCGGATGGTACCCATAGTTAATTTGTCGCAAGGTTTCGAGCGCGGTGAGGCGCTCCTCAGGGGTTATTGACCACCAGTATTCGCGGTCATCCGGCGGGTCGACCAGGCGGGCGACCTTCATAGACCGACGGTCCAGTCGCATAGTCTCAAGTTCTTCCATGTCCGTATGCTAACATATGGCCCATGTCTTCGCAGCAGGACTGGAACGTCCAGGTCAGAAATTGCCTATTGACGGCGGTTAGAGCGGTGGCTATAATAACGAAGCTGTCGCAAGATACGGCCACGGCAACCGCAGCGAAAGCTGCCTTACCAACGTAAAAACCCCCTGGTAGTTTGAGCGAAGTGGTCCCACCCGTTCCCATCCCGAACACGGAAGTGAAACGCTTCAGCGCCGACGATACTGCATGCGCAAGTATGTGGGAAAATAAGTCACCGCCAGGGGTTTTTTTGTTTTTATCCCACCGGCGTCCTTTTTCCCCTTCGTAACATGGCCGCTCGTTCCATTTCCCATTTCTCCACGATCGTCACCCGTCACCGCCTGGGTCAATGCCTTTGTCGGTTACGAATTCCGCAAGTCCACGCGCAGCTTGCAGCCAGAATCATTCGCCTTCCCCTTGGTACACCATAGGCACGCGAGGTAGCGCGCCCCATCTCTCGCGATTTATAGGTATAAACAGCTTTTTTTGGTACACCCCCTGTGTTACAATTAACTTGGCTTCGTAAGGGGCGCCAGCCCCGCTAACGTCCAGGCTACCGAAGCCGTTTCCCACTTCCTCTTTTGTTCCCGATAGCGTAAGCAGATACCGTACATTTCTAAACTTTACACCCTCGCATCTGCATACCTATAATTGAAAAAGCCAGGACTACATCTTTAAGGGCGGTAACGGAACGTGAGTTCAATTCAGCAGGATGCCGGCAGCACGCAGGACATGGGGGAACTGCTCGACTCCTTTGAGCCCATGAAGCCACTTCGCTGGGGCGAGGTGATCCAGGGAATCGTTATGCGCTCGGACGCCGACGGCGTGCTCGTAAACATCGGGCACAAGGCCGAAGGCATAGTCCCGGCCGCAGAGATGCGGACTCTCGACAGGGCCGCCCTCGAGAAGATCAAAGTAGGCGATGAAATCCTCGCGATGGTCATAAAGGGCGAGTCAGCAGAGGGTGCAGCTATCCTCTCGATCGACAAAGCCCTGGGCGAGCTCGGCTGGCGCACGCTTGAAAAGTCCGTTGACAGCGGCGTTGTCCTGAAAGGGAAAATCATTGGATTTAACCGGGGCGGCGCTATAGTAGAGGTGGAGGGCGTTCAGGGGTTTGTACCCATGTCCCAGATCATAAGCGTCTCGCGAGAGCACTTCAAGGACAAGCCTGAGGGCGCGCCGGATACCACGTCATCCGAGATCGGCAAAGACCTGTCCCTCAAAGTCCTCGAAGTGAACCGGAGCCGCAACCGAGCCATCCTTTCCGAGCGGCAGGCGGTCCAGGAGCGCAGGGAAGAGAAGAAGGCCAAGCTGATACAGGACCTGGCCGAGGGCCAGGTGAGGAAGGGGCGGGTCACCGGCATCAGCTCCTTCGGCGCTTTCGTTGATCTGGGCGGCGCGGACGGGCTCATCCATATCTCCGAGCTCTCATGGAATACGGTGAGCGCACCGGACCAGGTAGTAAAGGTAGGGCAGGAGCTTGAGGTGTACGTCTTGAGGGTGGACCCGGACAACAAGAAGATCGCCCTGAGCCTCAAGCGACTGCAGCCAGAGCCGTGGGAGACGATTACCCAGCGGTACAACGTCGGCGATGTTGTGGACGCGGTTATCACCAAACTGACTGACTTCGGCGCGTTTGCCAGGGTGGAGGGCTCTGTAGAGGGGCTTGTCCACATCTCCGAGTTGACGCAGAAGATGATCAGCCATCCGCGGGAGGTTGTGGGGGAGGGAGACAATGTGAGGCTGAAGATCCTTCGCATTGAGCCGGAGAGGCGCCGACTCGGGCTCAGCTTGAAGCAGGCGGTCGAGGAGCAGGGCCAGGTGTAAGGTCCCAGCCGCTTCGGCAGGAAATTCGCACACTCCGTGCAGGAGATCACCAAATGACAAGCAGGTTTGAAAAGTTTTCCGAGAGGGCTCGCCGGGTCCTGTCTCTGGCCCAGGAAGAAGCCCAGCGGTTCAACCATAACTATATTGGAACGGAGCACATCCTGCTCGGGCTGGTCCGGGAGTCAGACGGCGTTGCCGCCAAGGTCCTCTCCAACCTCGGAGTAGAGCTCAACAAGGTCCGGTCCGCCGTCGAATTCATCATCGGCAGGGGTGAGCGCAGCACTTCCGGCGAGATCGGCCTCACGCCGCGCGCAAAGAAGGTGATCGAGCTGGCAGTGGATGAAGCCCGCAGGCTCAACCACCACTACATCGGCACAGAGCACCTCCTGATCGGCCTCATGCGCGAGGGCGAAGGCGTCGCGGCAGGCGTCCTGGAAAGCCTCGGCATCAACCTGGACAAGGTCCGCGCCGAGACCAGCCGTATCCTCACGCAGACCTTCCAGCACTCCCAGGGCGGCACGGCATCAAAGCCCGCCACCCGCACCCCTACGCTCGACCAGCTCGGCATCGACCTTACGGCCGCCGCGCGCGCCGGCAAGCTTGACCCTACGGTCGGTCGCGAAAAGGAGATCCAGCGCGTCACGCAGATCCTCAGCCGCCGCACCAAGAACAACCCCGTCCTCGTCGGCGAGCCGGGCGTCGGCAAGACCGCCATCGTCGAAGCTCTGGCACAGCAGATAGCCTCCAACGAAGTCCCGTCCACTCTCCAGGGCAAGCGACTGGTGACTCTGGACATGGGCGCGCTCGTCGCCGGCACCAAGTACCGCGGCGAGTTCGAAGAGCGCCTCAAGAAGGTCATAGAAGAGATCAAGGCCTCCGAGAACTGCGTCCTCTTTATCGATGAGATCCATACCATGGTCGGCGCCGGCGCTGCTGAGGGCGCCGTGGACGCCGCCAATATCCTGAAGCCCTCCCTCGCCCGCGGCGAGCTGCAGTGCGTAGGCGCCACGACGCTCGACGATTACCGCAAGTATGTAGAGCGCGACCCGGCCCTGGAGCGCAGGTTCCAGCCGGTGACCGTCGAGGAGCCGACCGTCGACATGACGATTGAGATCCTCAAGGGCATTCGCTCCCGGTACGAGGAGCACCACCAACTTGAGATCACCGACGACGCTCTCCGCGCCGCCGCAACCCTGGCCGCCCGGTACATCCCGGACCGGTTCATGCCGGACAAGGCAATTGACCTGGTTGACGAGGCTGCATCGCGCGTCCGCATCAACTACAGCACCGCGCCGCTGACGCTCAAAGAGACTTCCAAGGCGCTGAACACGGTGCGGACGGAGAAGGACGAGGCGATCTCGTCCCGCCAGTACGAGTACGCCGCCGAGCTCCGCGACCGCGAGACACAGCTCGCCGAGAAGCTCATGGGCCTTGAGAAGGCATGGCAGGAGGAGCGCGGGAAGGACAAGCCGAAGGTCTCCGAGAAGGACATTGAAGAGGTTGTCTCGATGTGGACGGGCATCCCTGTGACCCGCCTGTCCGCCAGCGAGATGGAGCGCCTGAAGAATATGGAAGAGGAGCTCCACAGGCACGTCGTCGGCCAGGAGGAGGCGGTCACGATCGTCTCCAAGGCCACCCGCCGCGCTCGCGCCGGCCTCAAGAATCCCAAGCGCCCCACGGGTGTGTTCATCTTCGCCGGCCCTACAGGCGTGGGCAAGACGCACCTGGTGCAGAAGCTGGCGCAATTCCTCTTCGGCACCGAGGACGCCGTCATCCGCGTCGACATGTCGGAGTTCATGGAGCGCCACGCCGTCGCGAGGCTTGTCGGCGCGCCTCCGGGCTACGTTGGCTACGATGAGGGCGGCCAGCTCACAGAGGCCGTCCGCCGCAAGTCCTACTGCGTCATCCTGCTGGACGAGATCGAGAAGGCCCACCCTGAGGTCTTCAACATCCTGCTCCAGATATTCGATGACGGCCACCTGACCGATTCGCGTGGCCGGAAGGTGGACTTCCGCAACACGCTGATCGTCATGACGAGCAACATCGGCTCGGACCTGATCCGCCAGGACAAGTCGCTCGGCTTCAATACGAAGGTCGGCGACGAGGGCAAGAGCAAGGCCGATTACGAGCGCATGAAGGGCAACGTGCTGGATGAGATCAAGCGCTTCTTCCGCCCGGAGTTCCTGAACAGGATCGACGGCACGGTCGTATTCCACCCGCTGACCCGCGACCAGGTCCACAAGATCGTGGACATCGAGACGAAGAAGGTGGCCTTCAACCTGGTGGAGAAGGGCATCTCGCTGGAGATAACCGACGCCGCCAAGGCGTGGATCGCAAACAAGGGCTACGATCCCCTGTTCGGCGCGAGGCCGCTGCGCCGCGTCATCCAGGACGAGGTTGAGGACCGGCTGTCCGACGCTCTCCTGGACGGCAGGTTCAAGACCGGGGACACCGCGCTCATCGATATCGAGAACGAGGTCCTCACCGTCAAGGCGAAGGCCCGCACGGAGCCTGTTGCCTCCAACTGAGGTAACCGTAGATTGATGATGGGAGGGCCCGGGCCGTACGCAACGGCCCGGGCCCTCTGCTTTTGATAGAATGTGGCGGCAAATACGTTTTCCGCAGAGCAGGAGCAGGGCTATGGAGCAGGAACGGATAGTCTATCTGAACGGCAAGATGGTGCCTGACAGCCAGGCGCTTGTCTCAATTGAAGACCGCGGGTTCCTTCTGGGCGACGGCTGCTTTGACACAACCCGCACATTCAACCACAAGATATTCAAGCTGAGCGAGCACCTCGACAGGTGGTTCGACTCCCTCCAGTATCTCCGCATAGATATAGGAATGGACAAGGCGAAGGTCGCCGACCTGACGATGCAGGTGCTCGAGGCTAACCTGCCGATGATCGGCAAAGAGGACGACCTCTGGGTTACCCAGAAGGCCACCCGCGGTCTGCGCGGCGTGACGGAGAAGCCGAAGCCGACCGTGATCATAGAAACGCGCGCCATCCCCTTCAAGTCGCGCGGTCACTACTACAGCGAAGGCATCCCGCTGATCGTGGCCTCCGTGCGCCGAACGCCCCCGGAGTCGCTCAGCCCAAGGGTGAAGTCGCACAACTACCTCAACCTGATCATGGCAGACCTTGAGGTCAAGTCCCGCGATCCCAATGCGTGGGCAATTACGCTTGACGTCAACGGCAACCTCGCGGAGGGAGACGGCAGCAACATCTTCGTCGTCAAGAACGGAGCGGTCTTCACGCCGCGCACGAATTTCGTTCTGGGCGGCATCAGCAGGCAGACGACCATCGAGCTTGCCCACGAGATCGGCATAGAGATGGTGGAGAAGGACATCGACCTGTTCGATGCCTATACGGCGGACGAGATGTTCGTCACGGCGACCAGTATCTGCATCTGCCCGGTGTCCAGCATCAACGGCGCGAAGATCGCCTCCGGCAAGGTGCCTGGCCCCATCACGTCCCGCCTCCTGGAGGCGTACAGCGGACTCGTGGGCAAGGACATCGTCCGCCAGTTCACCCGCGAGCTCTAACAACGGAATCGAAGGAAGCGTAATGCCAACCGTAATGACCGTAAACGGCCCTGTAGACTCGTCGAAGCTCGGATTCACCCTCATCCACGAGCACATATTCCTCGACCTTCGGATCGACGTATGGCTCAGCGACAGGATGCTCAATGTGCCGGAAACCGCGTTCTCCGAGCTGATGCTCTTCAAGAACGCCGGCGGCGTTACGCTCGTGGACCAGACTCCCGGTGGGCTGCGCGGCAACAAAAACCGCATACTTCCTATCAAGCACCCGCTCGCCATCCGGGAGATGGCGCGCCGCACCGGGCTGAACATCGTCCTCGGCTGCGGCTGGTACCGCGAGCCGTATTACGAGCCGTACCTGCACCGCGCGAAGACCGACGAGATCGCCGAGGAGATTGTGCGCGACGTTACGGTCGGCATCGAGGGGACGGACGTGAAGGCCGGGATCATCGGGGAGATCGGCGCTCACAGCAACTTCGTGTCCGCGGTGGAGGAGCGCGTCCTTCGCGCAGCCGCCAGGGCGCAGAAGCAAACGGGAGTGTCGCTCTCAACGCACCAGTCGGAGGGCGACATCGCCTTCGACCAGCTGGATATCCTGGAGCACGAGGGCGTGGACCTGCGCCGCGTAATCTGTAGCCACATCGCCAGCGGCCCCAGCCACGAGTACGCCGTCGCGGTCGCAAAACGCGGCCCCTTCGTTTCTATTGAGGGCATCGGGAGCTTCCGACCGGCCTACCAGGAGAACGTCATCCGACGCATCCTGCACATAATCGAGAAGGGCTACATCGACCAGCTTCTCCTGTCGCACGATGTGTGCGTCCAGCCCATGTACACCGTCAACGGCGGCGGAGGCTATGCCTATATCTCAACGCAGTGGCTGCCGCTCCTGAAGCAGCGCGGCCTAAGCGACGAGCAGCTCCACAGGATAATGGTAGAGAACCCGCGCAGGGCGCTCACAGGGGAGCGGGTGTAGGAAGAGGGCAGGGACAGATGGCGAAACGGTCCGAAAAGACACAATTCATGTGTGAGAGCTGCGGCGCAGATAGCCCGAAGTGGTCGGGCCAGTGCCCGGGCTGCGGCCAGTGGAATACCATGGTGGAGTTTCGCCCGGGCGCCGCGCGGCCGTCTGGGCGCGGCGGCGCCAGGGCGTCCGCTTCCGCCGTGCCGGCGCAAGAGCTGTCTGAAGTCTCCGTTGAGCGCGTTCTCAGGATGGATGTCGCCTCGGACGAGGTGAACCGCGTCCTGGGCGGCGGCCTTGTGCCGGGCTCGCTTGTCGTCATAGCCGGCGACCCCGGCATCGGCAAGTCGACCCTCCTGCTCCGTATCGCCGCGGAGATCGCGTCACGGCAGGGCAAGGCGCTCTACGTCACCGGCGAGGAGTCGATGGCGCAGGTGAAAATGCGGGCCGACCGCCTGGGCATCAAGGGCAACGGCCTCATTCTCCTGCAGACGACGCTCCTGAACGACGTGATCTCCCATCTGGAGCAGGTCCGGCCCGCGGCGGCCGTCGTGGACTCCATCCAGACGATGTTCGACGATGGCCTCACATCGCCTGCGGGGAGCGTGGCGCAGATACGCGAGTGCACGCGTATCCTGATGGAGTGGGCGAAGGTGCACGACGTCCCGCTCATCCTCACCGGCCACGTAACCAAGGGCGGCGAGATCGCCGGACCCAAGGTCCTTGAGCACATGGTAGACGTGGTCCTTTACCTCGAAGGCGACCCGGTAAGCTCGTGGCGTTTGCTGCGTGCCGTGAAGAACCGCTTCGGCTCGACGAACGAGGTGGGCGTGTTTGAAATGGCCGAGCGCGGCCTGATAGAGGTCTCGGACCCATCCAGCGCGTTCCTTGCCGAGCACCGCGAGGGTGCCGTGGGCTCGGCCATCGTGCCCGTGATGGAGGGCAGCAGGCCGATGCTCGTCGAGGTGCAGGCCCTGACGAGTCCATCGGTGCAGCCGATACCCAGGCGTGTGGCGACGGGAATCGATCTCAACAGGCTGCTCCTCGTTTGCGCGGTCTTGAGCCGGCGCGTCGGCGTATCGCTCGCCACGCAGGACGTCATCGTGAACGTCGCGGGCGGCCTGCGGATTTCAGAGCCCGCGGCAGACCTGGCCGTCGCGCTGGCCATAGCGTCCAGCGTGAAGAATGTGCCGGTCTCGTCCGGTACCATAGCAATTGGAGAGATCGGCCTGAGCGGGGAGGTCCGCCGCGTGCCGCACCTGCAGCGTCGCATCTCTGAGGCCGCGCGCCTTGGACTCCGAAAGTGCATCGTCCCCGCAGGGGGAGAGATGGGCGCGGACAGGGCCGTAGTGGACGGCACGCCCGTCGAGACCCTCGTCCACGCTCTCTCCCTTGCCCTGCCCAGAGGCAGAGAATCGTAGCGCCGGGCGGTCCCAAGATTTCTCCCAGAGGTTACACAACTGCGAGTCGCATACCTTAACTGCACCGGCGGCGTAAGCGGCGACATGTTGCTGGGCGCGATCATCCACGCCGGCGTGCCTGTTGACGCGCTTGCATCCGAGCTCGCGAAGCTGAACGTGCCGGGCGTTGCGCTATCCGCCGCGCCGTCTGAACGCAACGGCGTTCACGGCATCCATGTCGTCGTGAAGCAGGACGCCTCTGTCCGCAAGGCACGCACAGTGGACGAGCTTGTCTCTATCATCGACTCCTCACCCCTCGCGGCCGCTGTGAAAGAGCGCAGCACGGCAGTCCTGCGCCGCCTGGATCAGGCGGAAGCCATTGCGCACGGTGTGGAGATCGGCCAGACGCACCTGCACGAGCTGGGCGAAATGGATACGCTCTACGACGTCGCAGGCGCCGTCATCGGCCTCGACATGCTCGGAGTGGAAAAGCTGTACTGCTCTCCGCTGCCGACCGGCTCAGGCACGGTGAAGACCGCGCACGGCGTGCTGCCCGTGCCGTCGCCCGCGACCGCGGCCCTTTTCGCTATCGCAGGCGCGCCCACAACTCCTCCGCCGGGCAATATCCCGGACTCCGGCGAGATGGTCACGCCGACAGGGGCGGCAATTGTCACGACGCTGGCGGAGCTACGCCAGCCGCGCATGAGCGTTGAGCGGGTAGGGTACGGCCTCGGCACACGCAATCCGAAAGGATACCCGAACGTCGTCGCCATCTGGCTGGGCGATAAGGCTGACGAAGCTGGGGACGCCGGGATGTCTCTGCTGGACACGAACCTGGACGACATTTCGGCAGAGGTCCTTGGATACACACAGGAGCGGCTTTTCGCGCTCGGGGCGCGGGACGTGTGGTTCACCCCCATACAGATGAAGAAAAACCGGCCGGCGACGATGCTAAGCGCTCTCGTCCCTTCGAACCTGGAGCAGGTCGCCGCGAATCTAATCCTGCGAGAGACAACCAGCCTCGGCGTCCGCGTGCGCCCGATAACCAGGTACGAAGCCGGCAGGGAATACGTCCGGTTTGTCTCGTCCCTGGGCGAGGTAGGCGTTAAGATAAAGAGTATCGACGGCGCGCCGGTTTCGGTCTCGGCCGAGTACGAAGACTGCCGGAGAATAGCCCTGGATACCGGCCGGCCGCTACAGGATGTGATAAGAGTGATAGAGGCGGAAGCATGGGCCCGGCGCCTCCTGGAAGGGACTCAGCCCAAATGACCAGCTCGAACAAGCTCATCTACATGGACCATGCGGCAACCACGGCGCTGCGGCCGGAAGCCCTGCAGAAGATGCTCCCGTACTTCACGCAGAGCTTCGGCAACCCGTCCAGCATCTACACCCTGGCGCAGGAGAGCCGCAAGGCCCTCGACGAGGCGCGCGACGTGGTGGCGAAGGTGCTCGGCGCACGGAGCACGGAGATCGTCTTCACCAGTGGCGGCACGGAATCGGACAACGCCGCCGTCAAGGGCGCGGCCCTCGCCCTGAAGAGCACCGGCAACCACGTTATCACATCATCCATTGAGCACCACGCCGTTCTCCACTCTGTCCACCAGCTTGAGCAGGCGGGCTACGAGGCGACGTACCTTACCGTGGACGAATTCGGCCGCGTCTCCCCGGAAGACGTGCGCCGGGCGATAACGGACAGGACGGCCGTTGTCAGCATCATGTATGCCAATAACGAGATAGGCACGGTGCAGCCTATTGCGGAGATTTCCCGGGTGGTGAAGGAAGAGGCGAAGCGACGGGGTCGGACGATCGTGTTCCACACGGACGCCGTGCAGGCCGCCGGACTGCTTGACCTGAATACCCGGACGCTCGGTGTGGACATGCTGAGCCTCTCCGGCCACAAGTTCCACGGCCCAAAGGGGACCGGCGTGCTGTTCGTGAGGCGCGGGACGCCCTTTGAGCCCCTGCAGGTCGGGGGCGGGCAAGAGAAGCAGCGCCGGTCCGGCACGGAGAACGTCCCGGGCATTATCGGGCTCGCTGAAGCGCTCCGTATCGCGGAAGAAGAGCGGGAGCACACCGTCGCCCAGTGCACCGTCCTGCGGGACCGGATAATCTCCACCGTTCTGGACAGCGTCTCCGGAGTCCGCCTGAATGGGCACCCCACCGAGCGACTGGCGAACAACGTCAACTTCTCGTTCGAGAATATCGAGGGCGAGCCGGTCTTGCTCGGCCTGGACTTCGCGGGCATCGCCGCCTCCAGCGGGAGCGCATGCTCCTCGGCGTCGCTCGAGCCTTCGCACGTCTTGACGGCCATTGGGCTACCGGCTAACATCGCGCAGGGCAGCCTGCGTATCACGCTCGGGGCGGAGAACACCGGGGAGGAAATTGATTACCTCCTTTCCATCTTGCCCGGCCTGATTACGAGGCTCCGGGGCATGCCGTCTCTGAGGAATTGAACCTCCACGACAGAGACGCGCATCTGAATTAGTGTAGTGTGACAATACGCAAAGTCCACGGCCCGCAAATGGGCCTAGCCTTAATCTTCGGGAGGATTTGATGGGGACCCCAAAGCACGTTAGCGACGCTTCGTTTGAGCAGGATGTACTGAAGTCCGACCTGCCTGTGCTGGTCGACTTCTGGGCCGAGTGGTGCGGGCCGTGCAAAATGATCGCGCCGGTAGTAGAAGAGCTTGCCAAAGAGTACGACGGCAAGGTTACTTTCGCAAAGCTGGACGTTGACAGCAACCCCCGCGCCGCGATGAAGTACGGCGTGCGCGGAATTCCGACCCTGCTCCTGTTCCGGGGCGGCGCGCCTATCGACCAGGTCGTCGGCGCAGTACCCAAGTCGCGGCTCAAAAACGTGCTCGACAAGGCCCTGGCCCGAACGGCCTGACAGCCTCCTTGGATAGTTAAAGGACACCTCCGGCCCTATGGAGGTGTCCTTTATTTTGCCCTGCAAGTAGTCAATGTTTACGTTGACCCAGACTAGTTGCGGTGGTAGGATGGTTCGTGTCTTCTAAGTAACTTTTCTGTCGCCAACCCGCTCAAATACCACAGTCCGGCTCGGTTATCACCGCACCATACCCAGAGAATTGCTAATTTGGCTTGCCGGCCTGTGCTATTATTGCGTGCGTTTCAGGCTTAACTCAAAGCTGACAGAAATAGGGACGTTGACGTTGTAGGTTCTGTCACATCGATAATGTCCTGTCGTGTTTGACGCAGATTAGGTACGCAGCGTATTTGCGCTATCAACATAAGGGACCTGAACTGCGGAGTCTTCGAACGTAAATGAAAATTCTGTACCGTGCCGCCGCGTACGGTTTCCGACATAAGCTCCTCATCACAGGCTCGTACGCCAGCACCTTTTCGGCTACCTTCCTCGGACTCCTGACGCCCCTCCTCCTTGGTTCGTCAATCGACTCCGTCATTGATAGCGGGGTAAGCAGCCGTCTCTGGCTTTACGGTGGGGCAGTGCTCCTCGTGGCCTTCCTGCGGAGCATGTCCACCTACGCCCAGTCGTTCCTTTCCGAGGCTGTGTCCCAACGGGCGGCGTTCGACATTCGCAACGACTTCTTCCGCAAGCTCCAGCACCTGAGCTTCGGGTTCTACGACAAGCACCAGACCGGAAACCTGATGTCCCGCGCCACGTCGGACATTGAGAACATCCGGGGCTGGGCCAGCGGCGGCTTGCTGCAGATCTTCACCATCACGTTCACGGTTATTTCCGTCTCGGCAATCCTGTTTACGACGAACTGGAAGCTGACGCTCGTCTCCCTCAGCGTGACTCCGATCGTCGGCAGGCTTTTCGGGAAGGGCATGCCGAAGCGGCTGAACGATATGTGGCACAAGGTCCAGGTAGAGACCGGCCACATGACCACAGTCCTGCAGGAAAACCTCACGGGCATGCGCGTCGTCAAGGCGTTCGGCGGCCGCCAGTTTGAGCAGGCGAAGTTCAAGGACAAGTCCGTGATTGTGGCGGACGAGACCTACCACGCGAACGCGCTCCAGATTTCCCGCGGCGCGATTATGACGTTCGTCTATACGGGCGTCACAGGCGCGCTGCTTCTCGTCGGCGGCATGGAAGTGGCGGACGGGCGACTGACGCCGGGCGAGTTGGCAACCTTCCTCCTGATGACGAACCAGATCCTGAACCCTGTGCGCCAGCTTTCCGGCGTGATCACCAACGTATCCCGCACCATGGCAGCCGGTAACCGCGTTTTCGAGATACTGGACGCCATATCCCCAGTGGAAGAGAAGAAGAACGCCATCGTTCTGCCGCGCGCAAAAGGGAAGGTCAAGTTCGATCACGTCTCCCTCAGCTACGACGGCAAGGCGGCGGCGCTGGACGACATCGACTTCGAGGTGGAGCCTGGCCAGCTTGTGGCGATCCTCGGCGGCCCGGGCGCAGGCAAGAGCAGCCTGGTGCACCTGATCCCGCGCTTCTACGACGCGACGAAGGGCCGCATTACGGTGGACGGCACTGACATCAGGGACGTGACGCTGAACTCCCTGCGGACCAACGTCGGCATCGTTCAGCAGGACGTATTCATGTTCGCCGCTACAATCAAGGAGAATATCGCCTACGGCCTCGAAGGCGCGTCGATGGACGACATTGAAAGGGCATCGAAGATCGCCCAACTCCACAACTACATCATGACGCTCCCGCACGACTACGATACGTGGGTGGGTGAGCGCGGCATAACGCTCTCCGGCGGCCAGCGCCAGCGCCTGGCGATCGCGCGCACGGTCCTCCTGGACCCTCCCATCCTTGTGCTGGACGACTCCACCGCCAGCGTGGACGCGCATACCGAGGCGCTCATCCAGCAGGCGCTGGGCGAAGTGGTCAATGGGCGCACAACGTTCGTAATCGCCCACAGGCTCTCCAGCATCCGCCGCGCGAACCTGGTCCTGGTCCTGGAGCATGGCAAAATCGTCGAGCGAGGCACGCACCAGGAGCTGATGGCTCTGGGCGGCTTCTATCGCAAGATCTACGACCTCCAGTTCCGGCCGCAAGAAGAGAAGGCCGCCCAAAACCCCGCGGTCCATTAAGAGGCATACTCACAGATGTTCATCAAAGGGCGGACCCCCGTCCGTCTCGAATCAAAGCGGGGCATCAGGATCGAGGACGATACGGTCGGCGCAAAGATCGTCGACCGCAAGATCATCCTTCGCATGGGCAAGTACTTCAAGCCCCATTCGAAGCAGGTCTTGCTCATCCTCATCGGCATGATCGTCTACACGGCGACCGTCGTGGCCATGCCGAAGCTGATCGAGATCGTCATCAACGACTACATCACCACGCAGGACATGTCCGGCCTCTACTGGGCAGTCGCCGCGTTCGTGGGAATTGCCGCGGTCCAGATGGTCTCCGAAATGTTCCACCGCCGGCTGATGAACCGCGTCGGCCAGGACATCCTGATGGAGATGCGGGTGGACCTGTTCAACCACCTGCAGAAGCTCTCGATGTCTTACTTCGACAGGAACGAGGTCGGCAAGGTGATGTCGCGCGTGCAGAACGACGTGCGGCAGCTCCAGGAGCTCCTTGCGATCGCCGTCGTGACCCTCGCTGACGTGTTCAGCCTTGCCGGCATCGTCGCGATCATGCTCTACACAAACGCGAAGTTGTCCGTTCTGACGTTCCTGGTCATCCCGCCGCTCGCGGCTCTCATGGTATCGTGGCAGCGATTCGCCCGCCGGGCATACATGCGCGTGCGGCTGGCCGCTGCGGACGTCAACTCCGACCTGCAAGAGAACATTTCGGGCATCCGTGTAGTGCAAAGCCTCAACCGAGAGTCCGCGAACTTCCGCAGGTTCGGCGAGGCCAACCGCGAGAACTTCCGCGCCAACATGTACGCGCAGATGTATGCCGCGATGATCTCTCCGGCAATCGAAATACTCGCAGCCATATCGCTTGCAACGGTTATCGTAATCGGCGGCAGCCTGGCGATCAGCGGGACGGTAGAGGTCGGCGTCATCGTCGCGTTCGCCCTGTACATCCAGCGCTTCTTCGGCCCGGTGCAGAGCCTGTCCGGCCAGTACGCATCACTCCAGCGCGCAATGGTGGCCGGGGAGCGCATCTTCGAGCTCCTGGACACGAAGCCGGACGTAATGGAAAAGCCGGGCGCCCTGGAGCTTCCCAAGGTTAGGGGCGAGATTGTCTACGATCACGTAGAGTTCCACTACACACCGGACAGGCCTGTGCTGCGTGGCATAAACCTGCATATTCCTGCCGGGTACACCGTTGCGCTGGTCGGTCCTACAGGGGCGGGAAAGACAAGTATTATGTCGCTCCTGATGCGCCTTTATGACGTAACGAAGGGCCGCATCACGATCGACGGGCATGACGTACGCGACGTTTCGCTGGACAGCCTGGCGCACCAGATGAGCGTGGTGCCCCAGGAGCCGTATCTCTTCTCCGGGTCCACTCTCAAGGAGAACATCAGGTACTGCAGGACGTATGTAACGGACGAGGATATTGTTCGCTCCGCAAAGGCGGTTGGGGCGCACGATTTCATAATGAAGTTGGAGAAGGGCTACGACACGCCTCTGCAGGAGCGCGGCGGCAACCTGAGCACGGGCCAGCGCCAGCTAATCAGCTTCGCCCGCGCAATCGCAGCCAATCCGCAGATCCTGCTGCTGGACGAAGCGACGGCGAATATAGACACGCAGTCTGAGGTAATGATCCAGAAGGCCCTGGACGAGATGCTCAAGGACCGCACGGCTGTTATCATTGCTCACCGCCTGTCGACGATTCGCCATGCAGACCTGATCCTGGTCCTGGAACGCGGTCAGATTGTGGAGCGCGGCAAGCACGATGAGCTTATTGCGAAAGGCGGCCTCTACGCGAAGCTCAGCTCATACAACATGATCGGCGACGAGATCGAGCCCTCTGCAGACGGCAGCGAGAACGGGAACAGGGGCCACACCTAGAGACGCGGCTCAGGGCCGCTGCAGCTTCTCCACGCCCAACTCTTCGCAGATCCTGTCGAACCACTCCACCACCTCAAGGTGCAACGGAATGCCATTTGCGCGACGCTCGAGCTCGGTCTCGAACTCCGGCAGGCCCGGATAGAACACACGGTCATGACCGGGGGCCGGCCTCGTCTCCCTGAGCGTCTTCAGCCTCCTGTCCATGTCTGTCTTGAACTTATCCACGTCCGTGAACGCTGCGATGTTGAACGCCGCGAAGAAGTGGCCGCCTGATGGGCTATCGGTGAACGGGAAGTTGAGAAAGCCCGCGAGCGTTTCCACCATCATGTTCAGCCCGTAACCCTTGTGGGACCCCATCTCCCTTGTGGAGCCCAGCAGCAGCTTGTAGTACTTGCCCGATGGCACCGGGACTTCTTTCATGATCGGGACACCGTTTTCGTCCGCTATCCACCCCGGCATCATTTTTGCGCCGAGCCTGCGCGCGATATTGATCTTGTTGCTCGGCACCTGCGATGTTGCTGCGTCGAACATCAGAGGCGCCTCGTTGCGGGCGGGAGCGGCGAAGGAGATGGGGTTCGTGCCAAGCCTCGGCTCTGCGCCGAAGGTAGGCAGAACGCCGCCTCCCCAGTTAGTGGCGGACATACCCACCATATCTTGCTTTGCGGCAAGCATTGCGTGGTAACCGACTCCCCCTGCGTGCCCGCAGTTAAAGACAGTGACCGCCGCGACGCCGGTGGTTCGGGCCTTCTCGATCGCCATCTCCATCGCCCGCGGCCCGACGACGCTGCCGTGTCCCTTATCGCCGTCGATGACGGCGGAGCCGGGGAATTCCCTTACGATTCTCACGTTCGGGCGCGGATTGATGTGGCCGGTTCGAAGGCTCTGTATGTAGCCGCGCAGCTCATTGGAGACGCCGTGGGACTCGTTTCCCCAGAGGTCCGTCGTGACGATCACGTCCGTGGCAAGAGCGGCGTCTTCCGGAGGCATTCCGGTCTTCAGATAGAGCGCGTTGATGGTCGCCCGAAACGACCGCTCCGGGATACGGACCTGGATTTCTTCAGGGACTTTGAAGCGCTCAAGCATTGGGACCGGACTCCTGGAGTACATCATTTTCGAGGAACCGCTCGATCATGGAGACCACCCGGGCGGGTACCTGGAGCTGGAGGAAGTGACCGGAGTCGAGCGTCTGCCCGGTTACGAGCCCTGGGCAAAGGCGGCTAAGACGGTCCAGGTCGGTCATGTGACCGCCGGCGGACGCGACGGCAAGGACTGGCACGCTTACGGGCGGCGTTGTGGCGGCGGAGGCGCTCCGGCTTAGTAGCATGTGTTCCATTGCCGAAGCGATAACATGCTGCGGCCGGGAGCTCATCCCTTCGACGATTCGCGCCTGCATATCGGCGTCGTCTGTCGGCAAGAACATCCCGCGCACGTGGTCTTTGACGAGCTCGCGGTACTCCGGCGCGTGGAACCGGCGGCGTAGTGGACGCATTGCGCGGACGCGTAAGTCGTCCATCGCAAGAGGAGAATCGAGCGCGACTATAGCCCGGGCCAGTCCTGGGTGGCGCGCGGCGGCTTCGTACGCGACAACGCCGCCCATGCTGTGGCCTATGATCACGGGCGAGCGAATGCCTAGCCGGTCGCACAGCCATGCCACATCGTCTGCGAAGCCGTCGATCGTGTAGTCCTGGGCGGGGCAGTCGCTCTCTCCGTGGCCACGGAGGTCGACCGACACGACCCTGTAGCGAGCGGCGAAGTGCCTGAACAGCGGGGCCATGTAGGTGTGGTCGCACGCCCAGCCGTGAACGAGCACGAGCGCCCCGATGGGCTCCGGGGCGCTCGATTCTTCGAATGCAAGGTCTACGTCGCGTAGCAGCTTGCGCATACGGCGCTCCGTCACGCCTTGGGCGTCGCCTTGATCTCGATCTTCTTGATCGTGGGCGCCGCGACGGGGCTGGACTTCTCGCCGCCCGGCCCGGCGGTCACGGGCGTGTTGGCAAGATCGTCGATGACCTTAGTGCCGTCCTTTGCCCGGCCGAAGATCGTGTAGTTCTTGGGAAGGCCGGCGTCCTTGGCGTGGACGATGAAGAACTGGCTGCCGTTCGTGTTCGGGCCGGCGTTTGCCATCGCGAGCGTGCCTGCAACGTAGTTGCGCTTGACGGGCTCGTCCTTGAACCGGTAGCCGGGTCCGCCGCGGCCGGACCCTTCGGGGTCGCCGCTCTGGACCATGAAGCCCTTGATTATGCGGTGAAAGATGACGCCGTTGTAGAATCCGTCCCTGGCAAGAAAGACGAAGTTATTTACCGTGACCGGCGCTTCGTCCGCGAACAGGTCGAAGGTAATTGTGCCCTTCGACGTCTCGATGACGGCGGTGTAGGTCTCCTTGGCGGGATCGATGACCATCGCTGGGGGGCCCTTGTAGATCTTGATGGCGGTAGCTCCTGAGAAGATGTTCGGGACTATGGTACATGGGGAATTGGGGAAGGTCAAAGCGGGAAATGGGAGAATGCGATAGGGTGAGCGATGTGTCAATGGCTTCGTAGGGGCGTTCTATGAACGCCCTGGTTGGTTACGAATACGGTTCCACTAACCATATTCCACGCCGTCGAGGGCGTTCATAGAACGCCCCTACGGCATGCGCAATCCGCGCTAGTTCGCGGACAGCGACGGCGCCTTTAGCTCGGGGCCGATCTCTTCCTGGGTGAGGGGGACCGCCTGCTTCTGGTATACCTGGATGCGGTACGACTCATGATCGGCCACGTACATGCGGCCCTTTTTGTCCAGGCGCACGGAGCGCGGACCCTGGAAGCGCTTCTCCGTCTCCATGTTCGCCATCTCGCGCAGGCGAAGGACGCGCTTCTGGTTCTTGATGAGCTGGATGGCAGACTTCGACAGGGTTGCGTCGCCGATGAACTTCTGGACGAACCGGCCGCCTTTGTTGTACAGGTTAACCCTGTTGTTACCCCAGTCGGCGACGTAGATATCGCCGTCGTCGTCTACTTCGATGCCTGCGGGCCTGGTTAGCTCCCCGTCGCCCGTCCCGGACTTCCCGAACTCGAATATGAAGCGGCCGTCGCAGGTGAACTTCTGGACACGGTCATTGCGCCAGTCGCTGACGTAGAGGTCTCCGAACTTGTCTTCTGCGATGCCCCAGGGGGTGTCGAATTCGCCGGGGCGGTTCCCCTGCGAGCCGAAGCTCATGATGAACCTTCCGTCTTTGGTGAACTTCTGCACCCGGTGGTTGAGAGCGTCGACGACGAACACGTCCTCTTTCGCATCGAACGCGATGCCGGCGGGCCGGTTAAGCTGGCCCTCCTTCGAGCCGTGCTGCCCCCAGTGGCCGAGGAACTGGCCTTCCTTCGAGTACATAGTGATCCTGTGACAGGCCTCGTCCGTGATGTAGAGGTTATCCTCTCCATCCAGGACGACCTGGATGGGCCACATCATCTCGTCTTCGCCGACGCCCTTCCGGTCGCGGCCCCACGCAAGCTTCCCGAATGTCCGCACGACCTGTTCGTCGAACGTGATCACTCGTATCGGCGCGGTGCACAGCACGTAGATCAGCCCGTCCTTGCCGATGGCGAGGTCCATGGGGAAGTCTGTGATCCTCTTGCAGGCGAGCGTTGTGAGGTACGGGAAGCCGACGCGGAGAAGGGCGTAGGGGAAGGTCATTCTGGCGCCTCCGTGTGCAGTGAAAAAAAGTAGTCGCTCGGTACATCGCTCCTCGCATTCGCCATCGCTGACCGTTGGCGAAGCAGGCGCGATGAATCCCGCGACTACAGAAGTCAGATCCGTTCAGTTTCTACTTGAAAATGGGTAGCTGCTCGAACTTGCCGTTCACTATGGGCACGGAGTCGAGGCCCATCACCTGTTCCAGGATCGACGCGTACATGCCGCGATAGTCGTAGGTGTGCTTCAAGTCCTCGCCATCGGCCAGGTCCGGCTGCTTGAGCGAGGGGTACTCGGCGTAGAAGCCGCCCTTGACGTTGTCGCCGATGATGAACGCGCCGCCGCCCGCGCCGTGGTCGGTGCCGCTGCCGTTGTCCGCAACGCGGCGGCCGAACTCTGTGAAGACGAGCATCGTGACGTTGTCCGCGGCATCATGGTCGCGCAGGTCGCGGAAGAAGTCGCTGATCGCACGGGTGAGGTCACTCAGCAGGATCTGGTGCATGGGGGCCTGGTTGGAGTGCGTGTCGTAGCCGCCGTGGTTGACGTAGAAGATGCGTGTGCCCAGGTCAGCCAGGTGAACGCGGGCGACGTCGCGCAGGCCACGCGCGATCTCGTTGCCGGCGTACTCAACTTTGGACTTGTACATCTCCGGGGCCTTCTTGATGATCTCAGCGCCCTGGAGCACGCTATTGCCGGTCTCGGACAGGTAGTCCATGACAGGGCCGGTGCCCATTGCGGGAGCGTACATCTCCTTGAAGCGGTCCAGCGCCTCCATGCGCTGCTCCTCAACGGTCAGGCCCGTCATCAGGCCGTAGTTGTCCAGGTCGCCTACGGAGGTTACCGGGACGCCCTTGGAGACAAGCGCCTGCGGGAGGCCGCGGCCGAAGTTGACGGAGGTGAGGACGTTCTCTTTCTTGGGGTCGAGCATCTTCGTCACGATGCCCAGCCACCCTTCGGTGGAGATTTTCACGGGCTCGCAGGTGTGCCAGATGTACATGCTGCGGAAGTGGGAGCGGCTGCCGCCGGGGTAGCCGATGCCCTGGACGATGGCCATTTTGCCGGAATCCCAGAACTGCTTCAGGGGCGCCGCCGCAGGATGGAAGCCCACCTGGTCGTTGATCTTGACGACCTTGTCCTCTTTGACGCCCATCGTGGGACGATAGTCGTAGTAAAGCGGGTTTGCGAAAGGCACTATAGTGTTCATAAAGTCGTTGCCGCCCGCGAGCTGCACGACCACGAGGACTGGGGGCTTCTTAACGCTTGTGACCATCTGTACACGCCTCCTGGGGGGTTAATAGAATTGATATTCCCTTGCCGACACCACTAGCTGTAACATCTTGCCGACCCGGGTTTCGCTCATTGCCCGATCGGCTGCGCTACGAAACTTAATAGGGCCGCCCGCGTGGGCGTGAGACAGCAGTCCCGCCCTTGTCTCCTTACTGACGGTTGACAGCCCCGCATGCTCCAGGCACAGGTCAACAAAGCGCTCCAGCGACACCGATTCCCCGTCTGTGCCAAGCCTGTCTATCAGGTCCTGGGTCCCGGGGACGCTCGTGTCCGCTATCTCGTTAACCGCGTAGTTGACCCTTTCGTTGAGGGTGCCGCCGTCTATCCATCCCTGGCCGGTTATCCAGCCCTCGACAGTCAGCGGGTTCATCAGCGTCTGCCCCATGGAGCCCATGGCGTTCAGGTGCTTGCCGATGCCGATCTCCGGCTCTTTGAAGGTGCCCATGATGCGGGCGAGGCCAGCGACCAGGTCGGTCGGGCTCTTTACCTTCTGGAACATTGCTTCCTTGAAGAAGTCAGATGTGAAAAGGGTGTGCATCAGGGGCCGCATCTCGCCGCGATGGCTGAAATAGGCCTCTGAGAGGGTTTCGATTGCTTCGATATTCCTGGGCGGGAGCTGGCTCCACGCTGAGACAGGCGGCTCGTCGGCCACGAAGAAGTTGTACAGGTGCCTGGCTACAAACCGTGCGGTCGCGGGCTGCCTGCAGATGATATCTATGATGTCCTCGCCGTTAAAGCGCCCGGTCTCTCCAAGGAACGTCTTCTCGGAGTCGTCGTGGTCTTCCGGGTGGTAGACGAATTTCGTCGGCCACTTCCCGTAAACGGTCCCGACCAGCGGCTGGTCGAACGTCCAGCCCGTGAACGCCTGTGTGGACGCCTTGACATCAGCCTCAGTGTAGTTGCCGGCGCCCATGGAGAAGAGCTCGAGGAGCTCCCGCCCGTAGTTTTCGTTCGGCTCGACTCGATGGTTCTCGTTGTTGTCCAGCCAGAAGATCATCGCGGGGTCTTTCGAGACCTCCACGAGGACTGTGCGAAGGTTCGTGAGGCCCACGCGCCTGAACGTCTCTATCTGGCGGCGGTTGGAGCGCGGGTGGCCCGCCTTGGAGCCGCCGCAGGCGAAGAGTTGGTGGCAGAACAGGGCCATCCGCTCTTTAAGAGGGTCGTGGCTGTTGAGCATCCGATAGAGCCACTTGGCGACGAAGCCGCCCTCGGCCCTGCTGATGTCAGGGTAGTAACGAAGGAGAAGGTCCTCGCCCGGGAAGCGGTGGTCGTCCGGCGGGAGGTTGCCCAGGTAGTAGCGCTGGAGGATATCGGGCTCGTCCAGGGCGCGAGGCGTGGGATAGACGAGCTCGCGCACGGTGGCGTCATAGCCCATGGCCGTGAACTCATCCAACTCTTCCTGAGTCGCACCGAATCCGGCGCGGCGGAGCAGGTGGGCGATTTGCGCCTTTTCAGTCTCAGGCATGGGCAGACTTCGTCCCAGGTTGTTCGGGCTTAGATACCGCTTTTTATCACGGCGGTTTCCGGCTGTCAAGGCCGCAAACGCTGCAACTATTTGCCGTGGCGAATATTATACGCTTCGATTATGATTTGTGCACTTCGAGGGAACACCAGCCGAATAGCGTAAGCCTCGGACCGGGGCTGAACGGAATAGTTCATACACTTTAATTATACGCTCGCCGTCGAAGTTTGGACTTTCACCTCGCGTCCGATGGCCCGGCGAGCGCGCACTGTGGTAAATTCACCGTTGAAGCGTCGGCGCGCCGTTCTGTCGTCGTGAGGCACTTTCGAGACAATATTAACCTGGAGTCATGACTGATGAAGAAGATAAGGGTGGGCATTATCGGCATTGGACAGGTAGCGCAGGCACGGCACATCCCGCGTCTCAAGCAGGACCCTGATGTGGAGCTCGTCTCCGCGTGGGCGCCGAAGGCCGAGAAGGCGCGCGCCGCTGCGGAGAAGGCCGGAATCAAGCACACGGCCGCATCGTGGGAGGAGATCGCCCGTTCCGGCGAAGTGGACGCGGTGGTCATTGCGACGCCGCCCGTTCTTCACCTCCCGGCAACGAAGCTCGCTCTGGAGTCCGGCAAGCACGTCCTCTCCCAGGCGCGCATGGCGCGGAACCTGAAAGAGTCGCACGAGATGTTGCGGCTTGCGAAGCAGCACAGCAAGCTCGTCACGGCGCTTTACCCCCCGCTACCCGGGTTGAAAGGCGACAGGGTTATGGAGAGGCTTATTAAGAAGGAAGGGTTCGTTGGAGAGATTCGGGAGGTAAGGGTAACGGGCCTGGCCTACAGCCCTGCGTCGGATGAGTACAACTGGCGCTACGACCCGGAGGCATCAGGCGTTAACGCGATGACTCTCGGCATGTGGGCGGAGGTGCTGCACCGTTGGGTTGGCCCTGCAAAAACTGTTGCGGCGATCGGGCGGACGTACTCAAAGACCCGCAAGGACCGCGACGGTAAGGCCGTGCCTGCCGGCGTGCCTGATTCCATTGGCATAACGGCGCAGCTTGAGAACGGGGCTATTGCCACCTACCACTTCGCCACCGGCGCGGCGGCCGCTCCCGACCAGGCGATAGAGATTTACGGGTCGAAGGGCGCGCTGGTCTACAAGCTCTTTGGGGACGAGATCCGCGCCGGCGCCGCGGGCGCAAAGGCGCTGGAGCCCATAGAGATTCCGGCCGCCGAGGTGCGAAATCAGACAACCGACCTGGAATGGATAAGGGCGATCCGTGACGGTACGCCGGTGAGGCCTGACTTTGATGAGGGCGTCCGCTACATGGAGTTCTCCGAGGCCGTTGCTCTGTCCATGAAGTCCGGGAAGACAGTGACGTTGCCGATGCAGCCCTCAATGGACTCCTGGGGCAAGCTGATAGGCTGACCCGTGCGCGATGCCGCGCCAGCGAGGTGCGATAATGTCGACCACTCCGTCCCCCGGCGAGGAGAATACGCAGGACCTGCCGCAACCGCAGCCGCGCGCGCCGGACAATTCGCTGGTCGCCTGGGAGCCATCGAAGCCAAAAAGCGGTAGCCTTCCAACGACCTGCCTCGGCGTCCTGGTCGCCCCTGTCCAGACGTTGCGGCGTGTCGTTGAGCACCGGCCTACCGGGTGGGCAATAAATATCATCGTGTTCCTGGGAGCGCTGGACGGCGTCATTGACTGGTCAACAGGCAACGCCTGGACACGCGCTTTCGGCGCCGAGGGGCCGGACAATGGCTTTTCGATAGGCGCAGCTATGGCCGGTGCGGTCATCAGCCCGGCCGTCCTCACCATCCTAATCGCGTTCTTCGCCGCCGTTGTCACGGCATCCAGCAGGGTGCTGGGCGGCAAGGGGCCGTACGCTGGGCTCTTCTCCGGGTTCGTTTTCGCGTACCTTCCCTCCTTGTTGTTTTCCCCATTTCAACTGGCGGCCATGGTGCTCGGGCTCTCGGAATCCGGCCTGCCGGGAGTTGTCGTGCTAGGCCTGTGGCTGTGGAGCCTGGTGCTGGCCGTGATCGCAGTTCGAGAGAATAACGGTTTCCGAACCCTTACAGCAATCGCAGCATTTGTCATTCCTACGGCGATGCTGATGGTATTCCTGTTCGCTCTCCTCGTATTTGCCGTCTTTTACCTTGCTCCCGCGCTCCAATAGCCAGGTGTCTCCACAGCATGTTCGTCTGCCCAATTGGGGTATTCCCCGGATAATAATTGATCCTGGGCGCGCTCATTTCAGCGCCGGGCTCGTACTGAACAATGCGCTTGTCAATAACGGTGCCGGCTCTATCTAGCGGCTGGCAATCCGCGGGTACATGACGGCGAACGCGATAAGACGCAGCGTTGTTGAGATCAGGAACAGGGACATGATCTGGTGCTCCAGAATTCTGGGCATGAAAGGCGCGATAATGCCGCCGAGCGCCAGTCCGAAGAAGCCGCCGGTTGAGACCATAGCCTTGAAGAGCCCTATCATCGAGGGCCGGTCGCCCTCGCCTGACTTCTGCACTATAAAGTTGTATCCCGCCAGCACCCAACCTGAGTACGTCGCGCCGGCCACCATGTGCACTGGGACCAGCCACCACACGTTCGGAGCGAGGATGAAGGCGGTGGGCCACACGCAGACAGGCGGGATTGTTAGCAGCACCACAAAAAGGCTGCCACGCGAGTCTACCAGGCGTCCCCAGAACGGCATCGCCACGGCCGTGGATAGGCTGGAGGCGAGGCCGAGCATGACGAAGGTCAGGTAGCTTACCTCCAGTATGCGAAGCAGGTAGACGGCGAAGAATGGCGAGGCGATGCCCATGAAAAAGTGGAACGTCGCCGCAAAGCGTATGAAGCGGCCCGTTGCGGTCCCCCTCAGGGCGGCATACTGTTTCCACGGCGCGACCGGCGGGGAGAGCCGGGCCTCCGGCCTCGGGTCAGGGACGCGCGTGAAGAAGGCCGCGGAGGTCAGCCGCGCCAGCAGCGCAAGTACGAACAGGCCGGCGAAGCCCCAGAGCACCGCGCCATCCAGCCGGTCCAGCACGGCCGCGCCGGTGATCGCCACGACGGTAGACGCCAGAGTCACCGTGGAGCCGCGCACGCCGAGGTACCGCCCTCGCCGGTGAGACGGCACCAGGTCCGCCATCCAGCTTCCCCAGATGGGCTCAATGAGGACGAGGAGGGCGTATGCAAGGGCGCCGCACGGGATGAGGACCCAGACCTGGTAGGCGGTTGGCAGCAGCGGGACCAGGCAGAGCAGCGCCCACGGGAGCGCGCCCAGCAGCGTGGCGAGCACGACCATTCGCTTGCGCCCGCCCAGCCAGCCCTGGAGTCTGGCGGCCATGAGCTGGGATATGGCGGAGAATAGCTCCGCAGCGGCGACGAGGAGGCCCATCTGCAGGTTCGTCGCCCCCATGCGGATCGCCATGGGACTCACGAAGTTGCTGTGGACTCCGAGGGCGACGGCGCCGACGCCCGATTCGCCCAGAAGCAGGCGAGAGCCGCGCTTGAGGGCCGCATCACTTGCGGTTGCCGCCTTTGTTGGAGAGGTCTCGGATGAGGTCATAAGTGCGGCTGGCCGCTACGCTTCGCCGCGGCCCTTCTTGTAGCGGGCAATGTGCTCCTTTACCGGAGTCCGCGCGACAAGCTCCGCAACCACTTCGAGCGGAAGGTCATCCAGCCTTTTGAAGCGTACGCAAGACTTTCCCATGTCCAGCTTCTTGCCTGAGGCCTCGTACCTGGATACAAACCACTCCTCTTCATGTTTGTCCATGTACACGGGGACGTAGAGGGACATGTAGTTCTTCTGGGAGGCCAGGGCAATGTATCCCAGCGGTTGGCCGTTATAGGTCTTCGGCAGCACGCTGAACGGGACGTACCAGCAAATCATGCCGTACGCCATGCCTTCCTCGTACCCCGGCGGCAGGTTGTCCCGGACCACTTTGCGGACCCTCACGATTGCTTCCTTCCGCTCCGGCGGGAGTGATGCTATGTAGTCTTCTACGGTGACGTCTCCGTATTTTTTCGGCATGCGGTTGGCTCCTTGGTCGGGCACGGGTTGGCGAAACAAGTCTACAGGATGAGACTGTGTAGCGGCCACCAGGCATTAATCGGTCATCTGACTTGAACGTTCAGTCGTTCACTCCTTCGCCGGTGCACGAAGATGGCTGTAGCGTAAGCGACTACCATTCCAACGGCCCAGATTTTAGCGATACTGAAGGATGGGATGGCGCCATTGCCCCAGAGGAAGAATGGGACTAGAAAGGGAGCTACCCCGAGCACGGATAAGATCACAGCCGTGGCAACGTGCCTGCTCCCGAAGGTCCTTCGGTCTTCCGGAAAGGACGCTGCAGCAATGAGGAATGCGACAAAGCCCGCAGCGACGGCAATCAGTATGGCTGGAAGGTACAGCAGACCCTTACTCGCGCCGTGCTGGCCGGCGGTAGGAATGACGCCTATTAGAGAAGCCGCCCACGGGATACTCGTGAATACTATTACGGCTGCACCCCATACTCCGGACCGAGTGACGTACCCGGCGAAGACGAGAAAAAGGACCATTGGCAAGGTGGCGGCGTGAAAGATAATAACCCATGTGAGGCTGAACACTTGCCTGGTGCCATACTTAACCGGATAGTATGGACCGACTGTCGACCAGGCGGTTGCCCCCGATGGCTCCATAACCACCACTCCGTCCTGGCCTATGGCGAACAGCACGTTTCCGCTTCGGTCGTCCCATATGCCATCCGTAGGCACTGCCCTCACAATGCGACCGTCGAAGTCCTCACCCACACTCGGCAACGTGGTCTCAATTTAGTACGCCCGCGCCTCCATCGTTAACGCAGCAGTGTCGACCAGCTTTGTCCAGGTCGCCCCGCCATCCGTAGAACGGTCGATTCCCGCGCCCCGAGCAAACCTGTACTGAATTCGGCTGTCGGGAATGCTGACGACACCGGCGTGTCGGCTGTCGTAGTCGCAGGCTGCATCTGCCCATGGCGCGACCCACGTCCAGGTCAGCCCTCCGTCGTCAGTTGAGTAAACCTCATCGAGTTCTGGACCGACGAGGGCATTTATGACGCCATCTTTTTCAACAAAGCAGTAGACTCCCAAAGTATAGTCTCCATAGCTCGTCGCCACGGTGGCAAGGGCGCAGAGGCTAGCCACGATCCAGCCGCGCGTCTCGAGCCATGGGCGCGGCTGGATCGGCCGCAGCCACACCCAGACGGAAACGGCGAGCCCGATGGGAATGGCGATCACGTCCGTCGCATCGCGGGCCATGAAGACTTCCCAGCCGGAGAGGACCGACAGCAGACGCAGCGTGGCGACGTGCGCCGGAGCCGAAAGGTTGTAGAGGGCGTACCACACCCCGACGGTGCCCAACGCGATGGCGGCTATCGTTCGCTCCGAGCCCCGGAATCGCCGGGGCGCGATGAGCGAGAGCGCCGCGGCGAAGATGAAAGGCGTGAAGACCACCCAGGCGACGTCGCTCAGCTTCCCGGTCCACCACGAGTCCCACAGCCGCTTGAAGACGTGGTCGTTTGCGAGCATCACCACCACGGCAAGGATGGTGGCGGGGTGAGATAGCGCCAGGATGGACCGTCTTAAACCGGGGTTGCCCATCGGTCACTCGGAGTGCGCAGTGTGCGGCTCGTCTGAATTCAAATACGAACGCGGCGCAATATCGGATTGGGCTATTCCAGGCTCTCGGCAGGGGTGGCCGGCGCCGGCGCGCCCACGGCGCGGTAGAACACCAAAGCCATTGCGAAGCTGGCGGCCGCAACCACCAGGAAAGGAGCGCCGGTCAGGGGGTCAATTCCATCGTCCTTTACGAACGGCGAGGCGATCCAGGTTGTTAGCGTTATCAACATAACAGCAGCGAAAGTAACGGTGACGGCGGCGAGGATATAGCCCCAGGGGGACCTCTTCATCACCAGGTAACCGGACGTTAGTGCCAGCGGCACAACCATCCCGAGGTCCAGTGCCTGCATCTCCAGTGTGGAAATGCCATCCATCGCGTCATCGAAAAGCCCGCTGGTAGTCACGCTGACGATCAGGCGAGACCAGAATGCAACGAGTATAGCGGCAATCAGTACCGTGTAACCAAAGTAAAGTCGCCGCGGGAATTTCGGGGAGATTCTTCCTGACAAGTCGCGGAAGTCCACGGCGCCGAGATTCAAGAATAGGCCGATTGCACTACAGCCAAGAATGGCAACGTACACAGGGAACATTGGGTTGAAAGCCAGCATTACCGCATACATGAGATAGACATAGAAGAAGTACGCCATCAGGCCCGCGACGATCAGCCTGCCGCGCAGAGAGCCGCGTGAAGTGAGGAAGAGGGACGCCACGATTGCCGGGACCCCGATCGTCAGATTGACGATATCCCAAACAAGCCCAGCACGCGCTACCTGCACGTCGTCGAAGCGGTACAGCCCGCTGCCCTGGATCGTCGAAAGCTGGCCCCGGGCCGTGACGAGGCTCCTGTGAGGCTCGTCAGTCTGATAAAGGACCGCCGAGGATGTGGCGATTAAGATAAGCCCTATTACAATGGCGGGAAACGCGAGGGTGGCCTTCATAGCGCGTATACCCCAGAGAAGTTGCAGGCGCTGCTGCGCAGCGACCCATAATCGCAGTCTATGGCACGACCGATTACGCGGTGTGAAAAGAGACGGCAGGGACATGCATAAAGCGTGAAGAAATCCAACAGGGTTGAGTGAATGACACGTGCGTTGCCAGTGGGCGTGGGCGCCTGGTCAAAATTGCGGAGTGGCGATGTTGTTGAAGAAATCGGTGGTGGAGCTGAGGGGATTCGAACCCCTGACCCCCGCCTTGCAAAGGCGATGCTCTCCCAGTTGAGCTACAGCCCCACGATGGACCGGACGGTTGGATGGTCGCTCCCCCGTGGCACCCGGGATGGTGCAGGGGAGAGGACCGAGGCAGTTCTATTGTAAATGGCGGTTGGAGGAATGGAAAGGGCCCCGGAGACCGGGGCCCTGGGCCTTAACCTCTGAATAGTGGAAGGAAACCAATGTGTTTGCTCTCAATGTTACTTGGAGCGTCGAAAATTCGGTGGGCTTTCTTGGAGCGCTCCATTGGCTGACCGAGGAGCTCCTCTTCCGATTGCTCGGATAGATCATGCTACTACTCGCGCTTAAGGTTTGGCGCTGCCCCACCGACCGACCTGGGCTCTGGTGAGACCAGAGACCCTACTCCCTAGAAAGGAGGTGATCCAGCCGCACCTTCCGGTACAGCTACCTTGTTACGACTTCGTCCCAGTCACCGACCCCACCCTCGGCGCCTGCCCCCCTTGCGGGTTGGCCCAGCGACTTCAAGTGTTGCCGACTTCCATGACGTGACGGGCGGTGTGTACAAGGCCCGGGAACGTATTCACCGCAGTATGCTGACCTGCGGTTACTAGCAGCTCCACGTTCATGCAGGCGGGTTGCAGCCTACAATTCCAACTGGGGCCAGCTTTTTGGGATTAGCTCCGGATTGCTCCTTGGCAACCCTCTGTACTGGCCATTGTAGCGTGTGTGTAGCCCAGGACGTAAGAGCCGTGCTGACTTGACGTCATCCCCACCTTCCTCCCTTTTCTTAAGGGCAGTCTCGCTAGACAAAGTAACTAGCAATAAGGGTTGCGCTCGTTGCGGGACTTAACCCAACATCTCACGACACGAGCTGACGACAGCCATGCAACATCTGTGAACGTGTCCCGAAGGAGGACCGACTTTCGCCGGCTTTCACGTACATTTCAAGCCCTGGTAAGGTTCTTCGTTTATCATCGAATTAAACCACACGCTCCGCTGCTTGTGCGGGCCCCCGTCAATTCCTTTGAGTTTTAGCCTTGCGGCCGTACTCCCCAGGCGGGATACTTATCGTGTGTACTGCGGCACGGAGGGGGTCGATACCCCCCATACCTAGTATCCATAGTTTAGGGCATGGACTACCCGGGTATCTAATCCGGTTTGCTCCCCATGCTTTCGCGCCTCAGCGTCAGATGTAACCCAGAAAGCCGCTTTCGCCTCTGGTGTTCCCCCCGGTATCTACGCATTTCACCGCTACTCCGGGAATTCCGCTTTCCTCTGTTACCCTCGAGCCTACCAGTATCCCATGACCCCTTCCAGTTGAGCCAGAAGATTTCACATGAGACTTGGCAGGCCGCCTACTCGCCCTTTACGCCCAGTAAATCCGGACAACGCTCGCCTCCTACGTATTACCGCGGCTGCTGGCACGTAGTTAGCCGAGGCTTATTCCTTGGGTACCGTCCTGTCTCTTCCCCAAGAAAAGAAGTTTACAATCCTAAGACCTTCTTCCTTCACGCGGTGTCGCTGCGTCAGGCTTTCGCCCATTGCGCAAGATTCCTCGCTGCTGCCTCCCGTAGGAGTGGGGGCCGTGTCTCAGTCCCCCTCTGTCCGATCGTGCTCTCACACCGGATACCCGTCTTCGGCTTGGTGAGCCATTACCTCGCCAACTACCTGATAGGCCGCAAGCCCCTCCCAAAGCGACCCTTGCGGGCCTTTCTTCACCAGACCGTAGCCTGATGAACGTATGATGTATTAGACCCGATTTCTCGGGCTTATCCATCTCTATGGGGCAGGTCACTTACGTGTTACTCAGCCGTTCGCCACTATCCTTGCGGACCGTTCGACTTGCATGCGTTAAGCGCACCGCCAGCGTTCGTCCTGAGCCAGGATCAAACTCTAGTTTATTAACGGTTTCCTTCCACTATTCAGTTGTTAAGGTGATTGCGCCTTAGACTCGCGATGGCCGCTTATCTCGGCGCAGTTTTAACATTCTATCAAATCTGCGGGACCCTGTCAACAGTGCATCTTAACTCACTTTGACCTACCCTTGACCGGTGTCTGCACACCACATCTTGAGCGTCCGCCCCACCGATTCGCTAGCTGTTGCGCCTGAAATTCATCAGAGCAACTTTCTAATTCTAGCACCGGTTTTGGGCCATGTCTATAGCCAGCCCGGCCTCATTCCGGTCACCGGCAGCCATCGGTCAAAACGGCCTGTCCGAAGACAGCCGGATGATTCTAGCGCGCGCGTCCGCAGAATTCAATACTTGTATGGGAACATTTGGCAACGTCCCAATGCCTTGACAAGAGACGAGCCAGTCTCTAGCGTAATCACGTTGCCGAGCCGGGCCGCACAGCTCCGGCCATACAGGAGACCAGCTTGTCAAACACCTTCGCCCACCCGATGACCACACGCCCTGTTGTAATGGGCGTTAACGGCATGGTGACCTCTGCCCACCCACTGTCATCCCTCGCGGGCGCGCAGGTACTTCAGGATGGCGGCAACGCCGTCGACGCCGCAATTGCGGTCGCGACTACCCTCGGTATTGTAGAGCCGTATATGTCCGGTGCCGGCGGCATCGGCATGGCGCTGGTCTACATGGCCCGCGAAGGCCGCGTGAGGGCGCTCAACTTCTCCGGCAGGGCGCCCAGGGCGGCAGATACGGCCCGCTTCACGGACGACACAAAGGAAACGGGAATTCTCGCCCCCCTCATTCCTGGCAACGTGGCGGGCTGGATGGAGCTCCACAGGACCTACGGCTCGCTCGATCGTGAGCGCCTGTTCCGTCCCGCCGTGGGCTACGCCCGCAACGGCTTCCCAATCACGCACATCAACAGTCTTGTTATTCATCAGAGCGCCGCGCGCCTCCGCCGCTTTCCGACCTCCGCCGCGTTCATGCTTGAGGCCGGGGGAAAGCCGCCTGCTGCGGGGGTGAAGTTCCGGATGCCCCAGGCCGCCGATACCCTTGAGAAGATCGCCAGGCACGGTCCGGACATCTTCTATAAAGGAGAGATAGCGGAGAAGCTGGCTAGGTTCAGCAAGGAAATGAACGGGCTGATCACAGCCCAGGACCTCGCAGATTACCGCGTGGAGTGGCAGGAGCCCATCGCCATCGACTACCGCGGCTACCGGGTCCACGTAACGCCCCCCAACTCAACGGGCTTCCAGATCCTCCAGACCCTCAAGGTAATAGAGGGCTTTTCCGGTGCCGACATCACGCACCACGGCATAGAGTCCGTTCACATTCTCATGGAAGCCGTGAAGCTCTGCGTCACGGACCGCATCAAGTGGGGCGGCGACCCTGACTACACAAAGATCCCCGTCAAGGCCGTGCTATCCGACGGGTACGCAGCCAGGCAGAGGCGGCGCATCGACCGTTCCGCCGCCGCCTCTGTGATGGGCGAGCGGTTCGCGCTCAACCGGCCCATGGGCGCGCTGACGCCGGGGAGCCCGGAAGAGTTCGACGGTGGCATGACCACCCACTTCGCGGTTGCGGACCGCGACGGCAACGTCGTCTCGGTCACCCAGACGCTGGGCGGATACTTTGGCTCGGGGGTTGTCGTTGGGGACACCGGCCTCTTCCTTAATAACATGTGCAGCTATTTCGACCTGGAAGAGGGCAGCTCTAACCGCATTGGGCCATGGAAGCGCGTAGACTTTGTGATCTCGCCAACACAGACCTTCAAGGACGGCAAGTTCTTTCTTAGCATGGGCACTCCCGGCGGGTGGGGAATCCCTCAGACCACGTCCCAGCTCCTGATGAACGTCCTTGACCATGGTATGAACGTGCAGCAGGCCGTGGAGGCCCCCCGTTTCCGGTACTATCGCGACCGTTACGTTGAAATGGAAGAGCGCTTCCCGCTGAACCTGAGGCAGTCGCTGGAGATGAAGGGCCACAAGGTTGGGATCGTTGAGGCATGGTCCCGCAGCGTCGGAGGGGCGCACGCCATCCAGGTGGACGCGGCCTCCGGAACGTTCCATGGCGGCGCAGACCCTCGACGCGATGGGGTGGCGATAGGGTTGTAGGGTATCCGTCGGTGTTTGCTTGAGGAGGCAGCTTGTCGAAACCGTCTGTCTTCATTACCCGTGCGCAAAACGAGCCGGCCGCAACCGTGCTGGAAAAGGAGTTCACGGTAGAGATCTGGCCGCTGAACTCACCACCGCCCCGGCATGTCATGGAAACGGCGGTGCAGTCCCACAGCGCGCTTCTGACCGAGGCCGGCGACAGGATAGACGCCGCTCTCATCGGCAAGGCGAAGGGGCTGAAGGTCATCGCCAACAAGGCAATCGGAACGGACAACGTTGACATCGCCGCTGCCAGCCGCAACGGCATTCGCGTCTCGAATACCCCAGGACTTCTCGAAGAGACGTGCGCGGATATGGCCTTCGCCCTGATGCTAAACGTCTCGTGCAAGGTATCGTTCGCGGACAGGATGGTGCGCGCGGGGCTCTGGACCTCTTTCGACATCACTCCTTACCTTGGGGTCGATGTCCACCACAAGACCATTGGCATCGTCGGCATGGGCGGGATAGCGAAGGGCGTCGCACGGCGCGCGCGAGGCTTCAGCATGCAGGTCCTTTACTGGTCGCGCACGCGACGGCCGGAAGCCGAGCGGGAGCTGGGCTTGGAATGGACGCCCACGCTGGACAGCCTGCTCGAGTGCTCGGACTTCGTGTCGCTTCACGTGCCGTTGACCGCCGAGACACGCGGGCTCATTGGCCTCCCGCAGTTCGAGAGAATGCGCAGCACGGCCGTGCTTGTGAACACCGCCAGGGGGGCCGTTGTCGACCACGCTGCTCTCTACAGCGCGCTCTCGGCGCGGATGATCGCAGGGGCTGGCATCGACGTGGTGGACCCCGAGCCACTGCCGAAAGACAGCCCTCTCCTGGAGTTGCCGAATATAGTCATAACGCCCCACATAGGCACCGCAAGCAGGGCCACTTTCGAAACGATGATAATGCTCGCGGCCGCCAACATCAGCGCCGCCCTCTCAGGAAAGCCGATGCCAAGCTGCGTTAACCCGGAGGCAAGATGAAGTCAGTCCTGATCATTGGATTCGACGGCCTACAACCGTCGCAGGTCACGCCGGAGCTAATGCCCAACCTTGCGAGATTCGCCGCGCGCGGCGTCTTCTTCGAGAATCACCACCCGGTCTACCCGTCGCTCACCCGCGTGAACGTAGCCTCGATCGCAACCGGCCGGTATCCCGGGAATCACGGGATTGCAGGTAACTCGTTTGTCGCCCGCGAATTCAACGAGTCCAGAGTTCTCCCGGCCCTTCTGCCCGAGCTGACGGAGCTTCTCAAAGAGACGGGCAGATTCTTGCTGTGTCCTAATCTTGCCCAGGCGGTAACGGGCGCCGGGAAGACGTTCGTTTCGCTCGGCATGGGTTCCAGCGGCAACGCCTTCATACATGGGTTCTCCCCGGACAGGCCCGGCGCGTACACCTCGCACCCTGAGTTCAGTATGCCGGACGCACTGAACGTGGGTGTTGAGCACAAGTACGGCAAATGGCCGGAGCGGCAATTTCCCGACCTTGCGCGTTTATCCTACGGCGCCCGGGTAATGGCCGAGCATCTCCTGCCCGAGTACAGCCCGGACGTTGCAGTCTTCTGGGCGGGCGAGCCGGATGTTTCGCAGCACAAGACCGGGGTCTCCTCCGCTATGGCCCGAAAGGGGCTGGCGGAGGCTGACCGGGCCTTCGCAACCCTGATGGCCTACCTGGAGAAGTCAGGCAAGGCCTCGGACACTGACGTAATTGTTGTATCCGACCACGGGTACTCCCAGGTGACGGACTTCGTTGACGTGAAGCGGCTTGCCGCGGATGCTGGCTTTGGCCCGGAGCCGAGCAAGGGAGGTGTGGTAATCGCACCCAACAACGGCTCTGTCTCCTTCTATGTAATTGGCCGAAGTAGGGACGTTGCCGACAGGCTGGCGGCGTGGCTCATGGCCCAGCCGTGGTGCGGCGCGTTGATTGCGGACGACTCCCTGAGGATCGAAGGGGCCATAGCGGCGTCACGGGTCGCCGTTCATGGAGAGCGCGTGCCGGACATCATGATGTCGTTCGCGTGGGACTCAAAGCCCAATAGCGCGGGCGTGCCGGGCCACGCCTATAGCTGCGACCACGTAATCGGCGAGGGCGACCACGGGTCAATGAGCGGCCACGAGATGCGGAATACGCTCATTGCGGCAGGTCCGAGCTTCAAGTCTCGAATGCGGATAGCCATGCCTACAGGTAACGTGGACGTTGCGCCGACGGTTCTTCACCTGCTCGGCCTCGCCGGAGGTGAGGCCATGGACGGGCGTGTCGTCCGGGAGGCGATCGCAGGCGGGCCTTCGCCCGAAAGTATCGAATGCAACACGGAAGTAGTTGAGGCGGGCCGGAAACAGAATGGTCTTGCCTTTTCCCAGTATGTGAAGGTAACTACGGTCGGCAAGACGGTATACGTGGACGAAGGGAACAGAGCAGGGGCGCCTGCATGAACGCGGCTGGTTGTCCCGGTCCTCTCGTAGAGACGCCCCGCTGGGGCGTCTCTACGGTAACCACCGCCACCTTACACACCGACGTACGGTTCTTGCGCGGCGTCCATACGTGACGGGCTCTCGCAACGCCTGAGACGCCCCAGCGGGGCGTCTCTACTGAGGGGACAGTTCCGGCGTAATGGAGAGAGGGCGGCGCAAATGATGGCGCCGCCCTCTCTATTTAGCCTGAATTCGACCTGGTGTTACTGCGTCGCGGGGCGGCCCGCACCGGCCTCTCTGGGCTTGGCTTCGTTCACTGTGAGGACGCGGCCGCGAAACTCCTTGCTGTTGAGCTCATCGATTGCCTTCTGGCCATCGGCGGCGCTGGACATTTCCACAAAGCCGAAGCCGCGAGACCTGCCTGTATACCGGTCCACGATCACCCTGGCGGACGTCACTTCGCCGAACGATGAGAAGTGTTGCTGCAGCGCCGCGTCGTTGACTTCAAAGTTCAGGTTACCGATATAGATATTCATGCCGCAAACCTGCTCCATTTCGAAATTGCGCCATTATAGCACCACAATTTCCAGTGCGCCATCCTGCGAAAACACGCCGTAAACCGCTATGTTGGCGCTAAAGTGCGGCGAAATAATGAAGAAGTAATCATGATTCCCGCCGCAGTCCGTTCCGTGGTGCCCGGTAGATCTTAACGCCCGGCCGCGAGCGCCTTTCGCACTTCGTCTATCGGAATGCCGTGACGGGTGTTGCCATCCCGGCCCACAAGCGTCTCGGCGCGAAGGACAGAATTGATGACGGCCTCTTCTGTAGCCTCAACGGCGGCCCTGAAGAGCGGGTTGAGCTCGGCGTCGTCGATGCCGTGCGTGGCCCTGGCGTTCGAGAATGCAATCACGAAGTCGCCGCTGCCGTGGTCGGCGATGCCGCCTGCGCGGGCGAGGCCGAGCGCGGTGCGACGTGCGATGCGGCCCATCTGGCGCGCGTCCACCGGCGCGTCCGTACCGACGACAATGATGATGGAGCCGCCGGGCTTCGAAGGATCGAAGTCGCTCTTCGGCGGCAGCAGCCTCCGGCCGATGCGAACACCGTCCATCCGCAGTTCCCGAGGGTCACCCGTGTTCGTGAGGGTCGTGACGCCGAGAGTGTAGCGCGCCTTCCCCATTTCGCAGAGCCGGGACGCCGTGCCGATGCCGCCCTTCCAGCCGAAGCCGGTCATGCCGGTGCCCGCGCCGACGTTGCCTTCATCGGAGTTGGCCGTGCGCGCTTCCCGTATTGCCTGGAGCACGTGCTCAGAGCGGACGTGGCGGCCAATGATGTCATTGAGAAAAGAGTCGTTGCACTCTCCCACGAGAGCGTTGAAGGAGAAGACGCCCTTCATTTGACCCGTCGCCCAGTCCACAAGCGCGTCGGCTGCGCGCCAAATGCTGAGGGTGCTGGTCAGGGGGATGGGGCTCTCGATCACGCCGAGCTCCGCCACCTGGAGGAACCCGAGCGCCTTGCCGAAGCCGTTGATCACGTGCACCGCCCCGGTAACCTTGCGCTGGAACACATTCTCCCCGTGCGGCATGATTACGGTGACGCCCGTGCGAACGGGACCTTTGCCGATGGCCAGTGGGCCGTTGCCATCGATCAATGTGACGTGGCCGACAGTCACCTCCGGCACATCCGTTATGGAGTTGTGTGGGCCGCGCGGCATGATGCCGATCTCGAGGCCGAGGTCCTGCGCGCGGGGCCTGGTGTTTGTCATTAGATTTCTCCTGCTTATTCAACGGTATTTGCTCGCAGGGAAGGATATGCCAACCTGCGTGCGTGGGCAACATCAGCCGGTGCCCTATGTTAAGATCCCGTCCAGAATTCATAGCTGTGAGGTAAGTCCGAATGGCCGGCCTGAAGCAACTGACTGCGGAAGATGTTCTGAGATTCAAGGGCGTTGGAGACGCCAATGTCTCGCCGGATGGGGAGATGGTCGCGTTCGTAGTCGGAGACTCCTTCGTACTGGATACGAAGCTGTCCCGGAGCAACATCTGGGTCGTGCCCACTTCCGGTGGGTCGGCGCGCCAGCTTACGACGGGCCCGCGCTCGGACTCCAATCCGCGGTGGTCGCCGGACGGCCGGTTGCTGGCCTTTCTGTCGGACCGTGAGAAGGACGGGCAGCGCCAGGTGTTCGTGATGGCGCGGGAGGGCGGTGAAGCCGTGCGGATCACGGACATCGAAGGGGCTATCCCGTCCCCGCGCAGCCTGGACCCGCTGGCGTGGTCGCCGGACGGCTCACGCATCGCGTTCCTCCTTGTTGATGCGGACACTGAAGAGGAGAAACGCAAGAAGAAGGAGAAATTCGACCAGATCGAGTTCGAGCAGGACCCAAAGTTCGCGCGGCTGTACGTGATAGACGTTCCGGACATCTCGCGCGGGCCTGTGGCCGTGCCGCCGGCCCGGTGCGTGTCGCCCGCCGGACTCCAGATCTGGGAGTTCGGATGGTCATCCGACGGCGCGCAGTTCGCCGCGGTAGTCTCGGGCGAGCCTTTCGAGCAGTCCTGGTACCACTGCCGGCTGGTCGCGTTCCCGGCGGCCGGCGGCGGCGCAGCCAGGACGCTCCACAAGACCGCGCGGCAGGTCTCCAAGCCGGCGTGGTCGCCGGACGGTGAGCAGATAGCGTTCCTTACCTCTAACTGGAGCGACCGCGGGATCACCGGTGGCTCGGTCTATGTCGTCCCGGCTGATGGCGGCGAGGCTCGCGACCTGAGCAAAGGGCATGTTGCCAGCGCCGACTACGTCCGGTGGCTGGGCAACGACCGCGTCGTCACCACCGCGCAGGAGACCGGCGGATTCGGCGTGGCGGACATCGATGTGGTGTCCGGGAAGCGGCGCTCGCTATGGCGCGGCGACGCGGCTCTCGCCCAGGCGAGCACGACGTTCAGCATGGACCGCGAAGGGAATGTCGCCGTCGTGAGGGAAGACCCCACGAGCCCGCAGGACGTGTGGCTTATGCGGCGCAAGGGGCGCGAGGTCGCATGGACTAAGCTGACGGACCTGCACCCGCAGGCGGCGCAGTTCGCCCTGCCGACAGTCCAGGCGCTCAAGTGGAAGGCGCCGGATGGGCTGGAGATTCAGGGAATCGTCATATTCCCGCCGGGTGACAGGAAGGGCCCATTGCCGACCGTCGTCATTCCGCACGGCGGCCCCACGGGCATGACGGCGTGCCGCTTCCCAAACTCCACGCGCTTCTTCGGGATGCTTGCCGCGGCGGGCATGGCGGTCTTCATGCCCAATCCTCGCGGCAGCACTGGCTGGGGTCTGGAGTTCGCGGAGGCGAACATCGGCGACATGGGCGGGAAGGACTGGGAAGACATCGTTGCCGGCATCGACTACTGCGTTGCGAAGGGTATCGCACACCCGGACAGGCTGGGAGTCGGCGGCGGCAGCTACGGCGGGTTCATGACAGGGTGGGCGATCACGCAGACGGACCGCTTCAAGGCGGCGGTGGGCATCGCGGGCGTGTACGACTGGCGGAGCCAGCACGGAAAGTCTTTCTTGAGCGACTGGGACTCCATTCACTACGGCGGAGCGGACCCCTGGGACCCGGACGGCGTGTACAGGAAGTTCTCGCCGATCACGTTCATCAAGCGCGCCAGGACGCCGACGCTGCTGCTGCACGGGGAGATGGACGGAGACGTGCCCGTCGAGCAGTCGTACGAGTTCTACCGCGCTCTGAAGGACCACGACGTACAGACGTCCCTTGTCGTCTACCCCCGCGAGCACCACGGCTTCTCCGAGCGCGCCCACCTGATAGACATGTACCGGCGGACGGTGGTCTGGTTCCGCGAGAGACTGGTGGTCGGTAGGTAGCTACACCACGGTAAGGCACCCCGGCGACGGCACGGATACCACCTGGCCGGAGGGCTCCAGCTTGCCGGTGGCCACGTCTATCCGGAAGACGGTGACGCTGTCGCTCGCCAGGTTGGCGGAGAGCAGGAAGCGGCCCGTGGGGTCGATGCCGAAGGCGCGCGGGGTCTTGCCGCCGCTGGTCATATAGCTGGGCGACGATAGGCGGCCGCTCTTCTGGTCTATGGCGTACGCAACGATGCTGTCGTGGCCGCGGTTGGAGCCGTAGACGAAGCGGCCGGACGGGCCGATGTGGATATCCGCGCAGTAGTTCGGCGCGGTGAAGGCGGCTGGGACGGTCGGCACAGACTGCAGCTCAGTCAGCACGCCAACGGCGTTGTCGAACTCGTATGCGACCATCGTCGAGTTTAGCTCGTGGATGACGTACATGTAGCGGCCGCCGGGATGAAACGCGATGTGTCGCGGGCCTGAGCCGGCCTTCGACCGCGCCCAAGGCGTCGGGGCCGCCGGGATGCGGCCCCGGTCCTCGGCCAGCTCATAGACCATCAGCTTGTCGATTCCCAGGTCTGCGGCAATCGCCCACTTGCCCGAAGGGTCAATGGCGATGGCGTGGGCATAGGCCTTCGTCTGCCGCTTCGGGTCGATGCTCGAACCCTCATGCTGGTGGAAGTCTGACGGCGCCCCGAGCGACCGGTCGAACACGATTGGCAGCGCCGTGACGCTCCCGCCGTCGTAGTTCGCGACGAGGGCCACCTGGCCGGTAACATCCACGCTGACGTAGCACGGGCTCTGGCCCCTGGAAGGCTGAGTGTTAAGGAGCGTCATCGCGCCGCTGGTGCGGTTGAAGCTGAGGGCGCTTACGGCGCCGTCCGGCCTGCCTTCCACCTTCACCTCCCGGCCGCTGACCGCCCCGTGCACGGCGTAGATGGCGTCGCGCTGCGGGTGGACGGCTATGTACAGGGGTTGCGGGGTTTCCACGTTGTGGCCGATCTGCTCCAGCCTGCCGCTCTGGACGTCAAACCTGTACGCGTAGATGCCGTCGCTAGCCTTGTAAGAGCCCACATATACAAGGGTCTCGCCCGACTTCTGGGTCATCGTCTGCCTCTTGGAAAGATTGGTCCCCACGCCGCGCGGAGCATCTTCGTTTCTGCCGGTGGACGTGGTAGCCTACATATTAGTTGCACTTCCGCCCAATAGGAAGGTGAAATGTCCCATTCCGAGCTCGATATTGACCGGTTGAAAAGTTCCCTTGCCGGCGGCCTCATTGGCCGCCGCATCGTGTACGAGCACACGCTGGGCTCCACAATGGACGAAGCGCGGCGGCTTGCCGAAGGCGTCGCCGAGGAGGGGACGGTTGTAATAGCCGAGGAGCAGACGAAGGGCAGGGGGCGGTTCGACCGCACATGGCACTCGCCGGTGGGGGAAAACCTGATATTCTCGGTAGTGCTGCGCCCTACGCAGTGGCAACTCAATTACGTTAATATGGCCGCCACTCTCGCAGTAGCCCAGACTTCAACCGACGCGACGGGCACACCCGCCTCCATCAAGTGGCCGAACGACGTGCGCATTGGCGGTCGTAAGGTCTGCGGAATCCTCATAGAGACTTCCATCGTCAACGCTGACATAAAATATGCCGTTGTGGGAATCGGGTTCAATGTCAATTTCGACATATCGAGTATCCCCGAAATAGCAAATACCGCCACCAGCCTCTACCGGGAGACCGGCAGGCGATGGGACAGGACGGACGTGCTCGGCCGCCTCCTGGGCTATATGGACGGCTATTACGCCTTCGTCCGCTCAGGCAAGTCGATAACGAGCGACTGGTCGAGTCGCATGGATACTCTGGGCCAGGACATCAGGGTGAAGTGGGGGGAGCAGGTAATGGAGGGCAAGGCGGTGGAGGTGGACGATACCGGGAACCTGGTGCTGGAGCGCCATGATGGCTCCAGGTTCACAGTCTACGCCGGAGAGGTCACGCTCAGGACGTGACGCAAGGTGGATAATCTAACTATATGATGAGCGTCTCGTGCTCCTGGTGTGGATACGGCAACCGGCCTGCCTCCCGCTATTGCGGCGATTGCGGCCGCTCCCTCACGTTTACGGCGGTGTGCGCGGCGTGCGCCGCGGCTAACCCGCCCGGCGCGCGGTTCTGCGACGCGTGCGGCGCCGGCATGGCGGGCGCCCAGGCCGGGGCCGCGCTGACGGGTCCCGCGCCTCAGACGGCTGTGGCCTTGACCGGCGGCGCGCCGCAGCTTGTGGGTACGGCGCCCGTGCCCGCGCTTGCGGGGCACGGTGTGACCAACGGGCAGCACGTTGTCCACGCCGCCCCGTCGCAGTCATCGGGCTTACCCGCGGCCGCCCTGCCGGCCCCGCCCGCAGGCGGCGTCGCCAGGCTTTCCAACGCGGTTACGCGGCGGCTGGCGGGGACAGGGCTGCTCACCGCGGCCTCCGCCGCGCTCGCGACGGTTGTCATCCTGTCGCTCCTGCTCAGGCTCGCTTCCCTCGGCGGCACGCCCTCGAACGTCACGGCGGACGAGGCCGATAATCTACAGACGGTCTACCACATCCAGGCCGGCACGGGTCCCGGCTTCTTCGGGCTCGACTGGAAGCCTTCGCCGGCAATGAGCATGTACCTGGTTACCGGCTTTCTCAATCTCTTCGGCAATAGCATCTTTGCCATGCGACTGCCGAGCGCCGTGCTGAGCGTTGTGGCGATTCTTGTCTTCTACCACGTCGTCAGGCCCACGGTCTCTCGCCCTGCGGCCATTGCCGCCACAGTGCTACTGAGCACTAGCCTGTGGTACCTGCACTTCTCCCGGAGCGGGTGGGAGAACATCCACATTGGGCTCTATGGTCTCCTGGCGCTGTTGTGCCTGACGATGGCCCTGCGAGGTCGGAGCCTGCTGCTGTTCGCCGCTTCCGGCTTTTTCGCGGCCGCTGGGCTGTATGGGTACATAAGCGGCAGCGTTATCATCCTCGGCCTGATCGCCACCCTTCCGGTGGGCCTGTTTCTTTACAGAAAGCGTCTGGGCAGGGTGGCAGCCGGCTATGCCCTCCTCCTCGCCGTGTGTTCGGTGCTGTACTACCCACAGATGCAGGAATCATTCGACGAATGGGAGCACTTCACGAACCGCCAGCGCGCCGTCTCCATCATGGGGCAGCAGGATGGTTACATGGGGGACGTCGGCCTTCCCTCCATCGTTGCCTCTCAGGTGGTGCGCAACGTCAAGGGCTTCATCCTGATGGACAGCGGAGTCCACGGCGTGGGACTGAACGCGAGGTACATCGCCCCGGGGCGCGGGGCGCTGGACCTCGGCACAGCCATTATCTTCTGGGTGGGGATGATCGTCTCGTTCCGGAGGCTCCGCGAGACGGCAATATGGTGGATTATGTTCCTCTTCATGGTGTTACCGATCCAGGTGCTCTCCACCGGCACGCCTGACCTTGCGCGCGGCGTGGGATCCGCGCCCTTCTTCTTCCTGTTCGTCGCGCTCGGCCTAGACTGGGTCTTCAAGCTGATGCAAGCAAAGGCCATCCAGGACTTCCGGCCCCTCATGCAGGCCGGGGTGGCAATCAGTCTTGCGCTCATCGTTCTGTGCAACGTAACCGGCTACTTTGGGTGGGTGAACAGCGAGGCCTCGCGCGGCGCACGCCAGCCGGCCGTCGAGAATGCTGAGTTTGCCATCTGGCAGTCGCTGCAGATGCAGGACGCCGAGGCGGGCCGGTTTGGTTTCAACGTGAACCAGTGGCATGAGATGCGACAGCAGTACATTCGATAGCACCGGAGCCTGGCCCTGCCCATTTCATGTCCCTCCTGCAGCTACGATAACCGGTTATCCGCCACGTTTTGTGGCGGGTGCGGCTCCGCATTGCCCGCAATGGCGCAGTGCCTGACGTGCGGGTCAGCAAACCCGGTGCGACAGCGCCACTGCAACGCGTGCGGGGCGCTCCAGCCTGGGCTGGTGGCTGCCGCCGTCGGGGGGCATCCCCCCGCGCCTGCACTCCCGGCTGATGTCCCTGCGCTCCCTACGCCAGAGGCGATACCGCTCCCTGCCGTTCAACGCGTCCCCGCGCCTGTTCAGCAGAGGGTCTGGGCGATCTCCCGTACGCACCTCCTTTTCGCACTGGCGGGGGCCACTTTCCTTGCAGCGGCGCTTCGGCTCATGGCCCCGGGCAGCCCGCCTGAGGGCGCGCAGCCGATAGAGTCCGGCATCATCGCCGCGGCGAAGGCGATGGGGGACGCAGGGCTGTGGTCAGACTCGGCGGGTGGCCAGCCGACTGGCTTCATCTACCTGGTGGGTACGTGGCTCGCGCTTCTCCCGGACAGCACTGCCGCTGCCCGCGCGCTGTCCGCCGTCGCCGGAATCGCATCTGTCGCTGTCTTCTTCCTGTTCGCCCGGCGTGCATGGGGCCAGGGCGTCGCCGTTGCGGGCGCCTTTCTGATGGCCCTTAGCACATGGCACGTCGCGTTCAGTCGACTGAGCACACCTACAGCGGCCCTGCTGCTGGTGGAGTGCGCCGCCATCTATCTGCTCTCCCGGGCGCTGTCCTACAGGGACGATGACGCCAGGCAACGCAACTTGCTCATTCTGGCGGGTCTCTCCTTTGGCCTGGGCATCTACATTGCCAATACGTTCTTCATCTTCGCAGCCTCAATTGTGGTGTTTTGGCTGCGGGAGCTTCTGGCCGCAGAGGTCCCGCTGGCGGTCGGCTACCGCCGCCTGGCGGCTTTCGCCGTCCCGGCACTGATCGTTGCCCTGCCTTACCTCTCGTTCATGGCCCTAAAGGCTGACATGTACGTCGAAGAGACGCGCTCCGTCCTGGTGACGAGCTCTCCTCTGTACACGGAAAAGGCAGGCCGATCCGAGCAGGTACGCTACGTGCTGGCAAAGACCGGGAACACCGCGAAGGCGCTGGTCTGGGGCGACGTGGAAGAGCGCAGCGTAAGGAACAGGCGGGTGCTGGACCCGCTCACGGGCTTGCTCCTCGTGACGGGTATCTTCGTTGCCGCGGCGAGATGGCGTGACCGGTGGTGCTTCTTCGCGCTGGCGCTTCTGGCTGCGGGCGTGATATCCGGCGGGCTCACCCAGGATGCGGGAACGTACGCGCGCCTGGCAGTAACCATGCCGGCGGTTTTCGCGCTGGCCGGCGTGGCGGCCCAATGGCTCGCATCGTGGTCGGAAGGGCGCCTCACCCGCAACGCCTTGATCGGGACCGCCGTGGCCGCTGGGGCGCTGATCGCCGTCGTCAACATCGTCTTCTACTTCAGCGGGCCGCTCGACCCCGCGCCTGACCTCTGGGCGCAAAGTGCAACTTACTCCGAATCCGGGCGATGGTCCGGTTGACACCCGGCCGGCACCGTAATAAGGTTGCGTTCAAGCTGCGTTCCTGATTGGGCGCAAGCCACACCGCACGGGAACATGGGCGCCACCAGATGTTCTATTCCGAAGTCCCACGACCCGGCCCAGACGAGATGTACTGCACCAGTTGCGGCAACGTCGTCAAGCGGCGCGCGGTCATCTGCGTAAAGTGTGGAGTGGCGGTGCAGCAGGCCCTCGGCGCGCCGAAAGGGTAACTGTCTCTCCCAAATCGCGCGTCGCCGCAGGCATCCTGGGCATACTGCTGGGCTGGATAGGCGTCCATCGCTTCTACCTGGGCAGTATTGGGATCGGTATCTGCCAGATCGTCGTGACGCTGGTAACCTTTGGGCTCGGCGGGCTGTGGGGATTCGTGGAAGGCATAGTCATCCTCGCCGGAGGCGAGTGGAAAGACGGCAAGGACCGGGAGCTCGCCAGGTACACTTAGGGCCTTTGCGGAGCGGGGAGGTCGACCATGGCGATGACCGAGGCGCCGTACCCGGCCCGTGACGAGTTTTACTGCTATAGCTGCGGGTCCATCGTCAAACGGCTGGCGGAGATCTGCATGCGCTGCGGCGTGAGGGTGCGCGGCGTAGTGGGGGAAGGGGTGGATGCTGGGCCGCGGCCTGAGGCGCCACCGGGGCCTCTGTAAGCCGCCCTTGAGCCTCCCACGAATCGGCCGCTCTGGATGGTGGCGTCCCGCTGGTAGCCCTGCTGGGCGGCGTGCTCGGCATGCTCGGGGCATTCTTCAGCGAGATTACCGGAGGAGTCCTCTCCGCGTTCGTGGCAGCGCCTGTGGGCGAAGAGATCTTCAAGCCCCTGGGCGTGTACTTCCTCTTTGGGCTGCGTCCGTGGGCGGTGCGCAACCGCTTTCAAACGGCGGCGCTGGCGGCCCTCGGCGGGCTTAGCTTCGCCCTGGTTGAGAGCCTGATATATGTTACTGTGTACTTTCCAAACGAAGGGCCGGAGTATTTGGCCTTCCGTTTCACAGTCCCCGTCGCGATGCACGTGACATGCAGCCTTATCTTCGGGCTGGGAATAACCAGGCAGGTCTTTTGGAACCTCACGCATGGCAAGGGTCTGCCGGGCCGTAGCTGGCCGTTCTTCGTGACCGCAATGGCAATTCACGCAGCCTACAACATAACCGTCACCGTCACGGAGATTGCGGATGCAGAGTAACCGGGGCGGCCAGGCCAAGCCTTCAGCCCTCGTTGAAGTGCGGGTGCAACCGAAAGCGAGCCGAAACGAGGTGCTTGTCGACGCGCAGGGCAGGGTGAAGGTCTACACAACGATTGCCCCCGAGGGCGGGAAGGCCAACGAAGCGGTGGTGGAGGTGCTAGCGGAGCGGCTCGGGCTATCGAAGAGCGCGGTGGGAATAGTGCGGGGGCAGACCACGCGGAACAAGCTGGTAAGCATCAAGGGAATGGACGCGACCACGGCTATCGAGAAGATCAGGGCAAGCGCCCGCCGGTCGGGGCGCTAGTACGCCAGGCTGCGCACGATCGGCAGCAGGACCATCTGCATGAGCAGCAGCGCGATCATCGGCGTCAAGTCGAACATTCCGAAACGCGGGACTACCTTGCGGATGGGCATCAGGACCGGCTCGGTTATCTGGTTCAGGATAACGCTCAGCGGGTCGGTGCCGCGCGGGGATATCCACGACATGATCACACGGCCGAATATCGCCAGCGTGAGGATGTTAATCAGGATCTCGAAGAACCTTACCGTGAACTCCATTATTTCTGGCCCCCGAGCGCCCGCGATTTCTGGTATGCCGCAACAATTGCTTCCAGAATTGTACCCCGAAACGCGTTCTGTTCGAAAACTTTCAGCGCCTCCGCCGTCGTCCCGCCGGGTGACGTGACCATATCCCGCAGCTCCGCCGGGTGCTTGCCGGACTCCTTTACCATGCGCGTCGTGCCCAGCACGGTCTGCAGCACGAGCTTTCGCGCCATGTCCCGCTGCATCCCCATGTATACGCCCGCGTCGATCATCGCCTCAATGAACAGGTACACGTACGCCGGCCCGCTGGCGCTCAGCGCGGTGGACATGTCGATGAACTTCTCATCGGCCACGTACACCTCTTCACCCAGCGTGGCCAGGATGGACCGGCAGACATCCAGCTTCGACTGCTGCACCTGCGGCGTCGCTGTCCACACGCTCATCCCCGCGCCGATCTGCGATGGCGTGTTGGGCATGACACGCACGACGGCCTGGTGCCCGAGGCCGGAGGTGAGAGTCTCCATCTTGGCACCCGCGATAATAGAGAGAACGACCTGCTCCTTCTCGAGGTTGGGCTTGAGCTCGGCCATCACGTCGGCAAGCTGCTGCGGCTTGATCGACAGGACGACGAGATCCGCGCCACTCGCAGCGCCTGCGTTGTCGGCCCGCGCCTCGATGCCGTACCTGCTGGCCAGGTACGCGCGGCGGTCGGCGAACGGCTCCCCGGCGACCAAGTCCTGCTTGCCGGCAATCCCGGCCTTGAGTATGCCGCCGATCATCGCCTCCGCCATCATCCCGCCACCGACGAACGCTATGCGCATGGTAGAGATGTCCTCGCTAAATTTCGTCTTCTCACGGCGCGTCGACTGTTTGACTCCCTCCTCTCCATGAGGGAGAGGCCTACGGGGCCTTATCCGTAGAGCCTGCCCTGAGGCTTTGCGAAGGGGTGAGGGCTATCGGCTCTTTTGCCTTCGCTCTTTTCGGATCGTACGGGCAGGTCCCCGTGCCTGCCCTGGGCGGGGTCCGGCCCTGCAGCCATCGCCATCCATCCAACAGCCTTAGCCCTCACCCTTTGCCCGGAGCGGCAAAGGCCTCTCCCTCGGGGAGAGGAGGAAAACCGCCCCTCTGCCTCCCCCCCCCCCGACACCCCCTAGTCGCCCAAAGCGGCGACGTCTCCCCCCGACCCTACCTCAGCTTGCTCTCGCTGGCCAGGTCCACGGCGACCACTATCGCCTCCAGCATGCTCTGGTGGTCCGCCACGCCCTTGCCGGCGATGTCGAACGCCGTGCCGTGGTCCACAGACGTGCGGATGAACGGCAGCCCCAGGTTCACGCTGACGCTCTTTGCCCAGTTGTGCACCTTGATCGCGATGTGCCCCTGGTCGTGGTACATTGCCAGCGCTACGTCGTACTTCCCGTTAATCGCCTGGTTGAACACAGTGTCGGCCGGGACCGGGCCAATGGCGTTGATGCCGGCGGCGCGGGCAGCCTCAACGGCGGGTGCGATGTGCTCGCCCTCCTCGGAGCCGATGAGGCCGCCGTCGCTCGCGTGCGGGTTCAGCGCGGCGACTCCGATGCGCGGGGAAGGGAAGCCCCAGCGCTTGAAGTTGTCGTGCGTGAGCCTGATCTTGGAGAGAACGTTGTCCTTGGTGACGTAATCGCATGCCTTTCGGAGCGATTTGTGGGTGGTCATGTGGACGACGCGGAGGGTGTCCGCCATCAGCATCGTGGCGACCTCTGTCGCGCCGGTCTGCCGCTGGAAGATCTCCATGTGGCCGATGTCCTTGTACCCGGCCATCTTGCAGGACTCTTTGTTGATCGGCGCAGTGACGATGGCCGCGATCTTGGTCCCGGTGGCCATCTCGCCCGCGCGGAGCACCCACGCCACAGAGGCCTTCCCAGCCTCAGGCGAGTTCTTTCCAATCGCAATCGCCGCCGTGGACACCCCGTCGACTTCCATGACATCGATCGTCCCGTACGATCCGCGTGCGTCCTCCGCGATCTGTATCTTGCGGACGGCGGCCTTCGACTCGGCTAGCCTCACGGCCGCCTGCATGGTGGCGACGCTTCCGACGACAACCGGCCGGCACTTCTCATAAATGTACCGCTCCGCCAGCGCCTTTGCGGTAACCTCTGCGCCTATGCCGGCGGGGTCGCCCATGGTGATTGCGAGCACGGGTCTGGTGGCCAAGCTATGCGTCCTGGATAGAGTAGCGTCAATTATACGGGCTACGCGCGGGCGGGTACAGGGCTTGTCAGCGTGCCCGTGGACGCTTGGAGACTTCTGCCATCTCGCAGCAGTCCCTTACGCTTCTCGGACCATCTTGCCCCAAAGTCAGCCCTCATAACCAAACGGGCCGTTTTTTATACATGAATTTTGGGTCAAATTTGTTGAATATCAGTATTGACAA
>VGZY01000014.1 GCA_016872355.1 SAR202 cluster bacterium
AGGATCGAAAGCCGGCTCCAGATCACCCTTGGAGATCGAGACTGATTCAACCAAAACCAGTCGTACTGACAAAATCACTGAGCAGTAAGACTGACAAAGTCATTGAGCATTGACAATCCTGGGGGTGAGGGACAGTCAGGTCAAATGTCCAGTACAACGCGTATCTGCCATTCGCGGCGGTCTTGCCTCACCGACAGCCCGTGGTACGTTGCGGCCTTCACCGCCGGGCGCAGGCGGTGCCGCTGGGAGTCGGCGGACTCGCCCCGGCACTCGGCGGTGAGGGACGCGCCTTCGGGCGCCACCTTTACGGAGTAGGCGACCGGAAGGAAGTCGTGGGCTTCGTAGTGGAACAGGAGCTCGTTGAGCCAGTCTACAACCAGGGTTTCGCGGTCCGTGGAGGTGACGGCTATATGGCGAGAATGCATCTCCCGGACGGTGGAAAGGTCAGCGATTAGGTTGAACATGCCGACGGCGGCCTGGGCGAGCGCCTGCTCGAACGTTGCGCCGCGCGCTGCTACGCCAATGTCGGCAGTGTGCTCGAAGTAGTCGTAGGTCATGGAAGAGAATTATGAATTATGAAGGATGAATGGTGAAGGTTCGATCCGAAAGGTCCCCTTCCTCATTTCATACTTCATAATTCATCCTTCATAATTCTCACTTTGCCGGTCGGTACACCAGCACCGGCACCGCGCTGGCGTGGACTACCTTCTCCGTCACGCTGCCCATTACCCAGCGGCCTATGCCGGAGCGGCCGTGCGTGGCGATGGCGATCATCGAGTTCGGGCGGTTCCTGGCGTGCTCTACAATCGCATTGGCGGGCTCTCCGTGGAGCACTTTCCAGCCGGTCGCGACCCCCTCGGAGTGCATGCGCATCGCGATCTCCGTGAAGTACGCGCTGGCTTCTCGTTCTGACTTGTCCAGTATGTCTTGTGGGTGCGATACCATCTCCGGCCCCAGGTACAGCTGCGAGAGCTTTGGTATGGAAAGCACCAGTGTCGCCCGTGCTTTCAATCCCATCGCGACCTCATGGACCAGCGGTAGAACGGTCTCTGCCATCTCGGAAGTGTCAAGCGCGACGATGATCTCCTCAACAAAACCCAGCGCGGTCTTTGCAGGGTCAAGCTTCGGTACCAGGAGCAGTGGCGAGCGAGAGTTCTGTACGAGGTGGCTTGCTACGCTGCCCATGAGCACGCCGTCGCCTGACCTGCCGTGCGCGGACACCGCAATCAGGTCCGGCCTCACGTCGCCTCCGTATTCGACGATGACGGACGACGGGTCACCCATCGCGACGGCGCTGTCCGCCTGGATGCCGGCATCCTTCATTTTGCCTACCTGCTGCAGCAAGTAATGTTGGGCCGCCTGGTACGACCGCGACTGGATGCGCTCAAGGTACTGCTGCTGCTCGGCCTCGCTCTTAAGCTTGCCGGCAACAGCTCGAGACCCGCCGATCACGTGCAGGAGCATCACGCGGGCGCTCAAACTGGCCGCGATGGCGTATACGTATGGAATGACGGCCTCGGCCTGCGGGGAGCCGTCGAGCGGCACAAGGATGCTTTTGATCGGCATTGGCCTGCTCCTGCGAGAGGGTTGTGACCCAATTCTGGATGCGCCGGCGCGACATTGTCAAGGCGCTTGCCAAGCGCCTCAGCGAGAGGTTTCGACGGCCACAAATCCACTAGTGCGACGAAATCGACTATGCTATACTGCCGTAAGCTTTGAGGATGGGTATTTGCGCCCATTCCTCCGGATACGTTTACCCGGCCAACGGGCCTTCCAGGACAGTCAAGAATGATCGAGCTTATCAAGGGCGGAAGTGTAACCTCCGCGAAGGGCTTTATCGCCGGCGGCACATACGCAGGCCTCAAGCGCAGCGGCGAGGACGTGCTGGACCTGGGCCTTCTATATTCAGAAGTGCTGGCCAACGTCGCGGCTACTTTCACGACCAATATGGTGAAATCTCCCTCCGTGGTGCTGAGCCAGAGGCGCGTCGCAAAAGGCAAAGCCCGCGCCGTCGTCGCCAATAGCGGATGCGCCAACGCGTGCGTGGGTGAGCAGGGGCTCAAGGACGCTGAGGAGTTCACAGCCTTGGCGGCCAAGCACGTAGGCATCCAGCCGGAAGAAGTATTGATCTGCTCGACAGGCCTCATCGGCGTGGAGCTTCCGATGGCGCTCATCCGCCACAACATCGGGAATATCCACCTGAGTGAGCACGGCGGCCACAAGTTCGCCCGCGCAATTATGACCACCGACTCTCATCCGAAAGAAATGGCCATCTCCGTGGACCTTTCGGGTCGCAAGGTGACGCTCGGCGGCGCAGCCAAGGGTGTGGGCATGATCCATCCCAACATGGCGACCATGCTGTGCTTTATCGCCACGGACGCGCCCGTCGGGCTGGAGTTCCTTCGCAAGGCCACCAAAGAGGCGATAGAGACCTCATTTAATCAGATCGACGTCGACGGCGACACCAGCACGAACGACACATGCATCGTGATGGCGAACGGCAAGGCCGGTGGCCAGCCCGTAGAGGCGAACCCCGCGGACGCGAAGGCGTTCCAGGAGGCCCTCACCTACATCTGCATCAGCCTTGCCAAGGAGCTCGCGCGCGACGGCGAGGGCGCTCAGCGCCTTCTTGAGGTCGTCGTTGACGGCGCCAAGACCGTTGCGGACGCCCGCAAGGCGGCGCGCGAGGTCTGTGGCTCCAACCTTGTAAAGTCGATGGTGCACGGTCGCGACCCTAACTGGGGCCGCATAATGATGGCGCTCGGGAAGAGCGGCATCGATTTCGATGAGAGCAAAGTGGATATATTCATCAACGATATCCACATAGTCCACGACGGTGTGTCCATCCCGTACATGAAAGAAGCCGTTATCTCGGCTATGAGCGTCCCGGACGTGCAGTTCCGGTTGAGCCTTCACGCCGGCGAGGCCTCCGGCACTGCTTGGGGCTGCGACCTGACCGAGGAGTACGTTACCTTTAACTCGGCGTACGCCACATAAGGGCCCTGGATTGACCCACCCACACATCATCCCTCACAACCGTTCCGCCCGCTTTCTCCGACGAAACACCGTCGCTTAAGCAGCGCGCGCCTCGCAACAAGGCGGCGGCGCGCGCCGTCATTAACCTCACAGGACCAGGGGACCACCCTCCCCGGACTCGCGTATGGAATCCAATACATTGAACATTAACCCTTTTCCTATCAATCATGAAGGCACGACCCAGGGTATGACGCAACCTAATCCCGGCCAGGACGTTAATCCTAAGAAGGGGACGGCAGCCACAGGCAGCCTGCTGGTGAAGATCGGCGGCAGCACCCTCGGCAGCCACGACACGACGCTTGTTGATATCATCGCCCTGCAAAAACGCGGCGTTATCCCGGTGGTGGTGCACGGCGGCGGCAAGGTCATTTCCGAGTGGATGGAAAAGCAGGGTGTACGCCCGCGGTTCGTTAACGGCCTCAGGGTGACAGATCCCCAGAGCATGGACATCGTGACCGCAGTCCTGACAGGCCTCATCAACAAGCAGCTGGTGGCGACAATCAATGCCATGGGCGGTAAGGCCGTGGGCCTTTCCGGTGCGGACGGCGGTATGATGGAGGCCGAAATAATGGACCGTGAGCTCGGCCTTGTCGGCAACGTCACTAAGGTGAACGCCGACCCCATCCTGGCAGTGATGGAGCGCGGTTTTATGCCGGTTATCGCGCCGGTGGCCGTCAAGGCGGGCGCCGTTCCCGGTGCCCCGGTCACGCTCCTGAATATCAACGCGGACACGGCGGCCGGCCAGATAGCAGTCGCCCTCCGGTCCGAGAAGCTCGTCTTCATGACCGACGTGGAAGGCGTTAAGGACTCCTCTAATCGAGTCATCTCGCGCCTGACGGAGCGCCAGGCAAAAGAGCTCGTGGACTCGAAAGTGATCGCCGGGGGAATGATCCCCAAGATCGGAGCGTGCCTGCTCGCGCTCCACGGCGGCAGGTCGACTCACATCGTGGACGGGCGCAAGCCCAATGCGCTGATGGACGTGCTGAACGGCGCGGCCATCGGCACCAGAGTGGGGTAGGTGAGCATAGATGTCGTTTGATATTCCGCGCCGCCCAAACATGCCGTTCGACCTGACCGGCGCGATGACACCCGAGCTGCGCAGCCGGATCAAGTGGATCGTTATCATCTCCGCGGTGATTGCGACGTTCGCGTTCGCGAACTTCCTGCGCGGCGTGTTCACTGACCTCTTCTGGTTCGAAGAGGTTGGGTACCGGGATGTCTACCTTAAGATCCTGACGACGAAGGCAGCCCTTTTCATAGGTGCGGGCGCGGTTTTCGCACTCCTGTGCGGCACAAGCATTTACTTCGCCCTGCGGATTTCGCAGTGCCCCGAGCTCGTGCCCATGCCCGCAGGCACCAAAGAGTTCCTGCGCCGCCTCATCCTCTGGGGCGCCATTGTCATCGTTCTCGTTCTGAGCGGGGTCTTCGGCTCTATCGCGGCCACCCAGTGGGCACTCGTGATGCGGTACGGCGCCGCAGTGCCGTTTGGCATAACCGAGCCGATCTTCAGTCGCGACGCCGGTTTCTACGTATTCACGCTCCCTCTCTACGACATGGTCCAGACCTGGCTCCTCGCGGCCGGCATCGCCGTGCTCATATCCACACTCTTCGCGTACTTCGTCAGCTACAACTTCCGCGGCGTCGGTTTTCCCCTGAACCCTGCTTTCAAGGTCCATATCTCCACCATCGGCGCGTCAATCATGTTTGCGCTGGCGGTAGGACACTGGATCGACAGGATGAACATAGTTCTCTCGGCAAAGGGTTCAATCTTCGGCGCCTCTTATACGGATGTTCATGCCTCGGAGCCCGCGTTCCTCATTCTGACATTTATCGCCATCGCATGCGGCATTCTAATGCTGGTGAACGCCTACGTACGCGGCCTGCGGCTGCTGGGCGGTGCGCTCGCGCTGTGGGCAGTCGCGGCCATTGCGCTCGGCTCAGGGTGGCCGAACGCGATGCAGCGCATTTCTGTGAACCCGAACGAGTTCGCTCTTGAGCGCCAGTACATCCGGAACAATATCGAATTCACGCGCCTGGGTTATGGACTGGACAATATCCAGAGCCTCCAGTACCCGGCCGTGCCCGGCATGACGCGCGACCTCATAGACCAGAACCCGGAATCGATCGAGAACATCCGCCTATGGGACAACGGCCCGCTGTCCAATGTCTACAAGCAGATCCAGCAGATCAGGCCTTACTACACCTTCAACGAGGCAGACATCGACCGCTACATGATCGGCGGGGAGCTGAGGCAGGTGATGCTCGCGGCGCGCGAGGTTGAGCAGAGCCAGCTCGGCCCTGCAGCCCAGACTTGGGTCAACACCAAGCTGCGCTATACGCACGGCTTCGGTATTGCAATGAGCCCCGTTACTGAGTTCACGCCCGAAGGCCGCCCGCTTTTCTACGCTAAAGATATCCCGAACGACGGCATCATAAGGATTTCCGCCCCCGGCGCGGCTCAGCCGGAGCAGCTAATAACCAACCCGCGCATCTACTACGGAGAGATGACGGACGAGTACGTATTCGTGGACACGAATACCCCTGAGCTGGACTATCAGCTGGAAGGCTCTGAAGCCAAGGACTTCTACTACGACGGCGCCGGCGGAGTGCCGATTAACTCGTTCATCCGCCGCCTCGCGTACGCGTGGCAGTTCAGCGATATGGCGATCCTGCTTACGAACGAGTTCAAGGCGGAAAGCAAGATTATGTACCGCCGCACGGTCCGCGACCGCGCCCATGCGATCGCCCCGTTCCTGAGAATGGACGAAGACCCGTACATCGTCGCAGCGGATGGAAAGCTCTTCTGGATGCTGGACGCCTACACAACGAGCAGCCACTTCCCTTACTCGGAACAAGTCGGCACGGGGATCAATTCCTACAACTACATTCGCAACAGTGTGAAAGTGACCGTGGATGCCTTTGACGGCACAGTCCAGTTCTATATCGTCGACCAGAATGACCCCGTTGCAGCCACGTACGCGAATATCTTCCCGACACTCTTCAAGCCAATCGACGCAATGCCGGATTCGCTAAGGTCGCACATCCGTTACGCCAATAACATCTTTAGTGTGCAGGCGGAGAAGTTCCTGCGTTACCATATGACCGACCCGCAGGACTTTTACAACCGCGAGGACCTGTGGCGTCTGGCACGAGAGAAGGTGGGAATCTCCGGGCAGCTCGAGCAGGTTGAGCCTTACTACGCCATCATGAAGCTGCCGGGCGAGACAGTTCCCGAGTTCGTGCTCCTGACGCCGTACACGCGCAATGATCCGCCGATCATGGCCGGCTGGCTGGCGGCCCGGAGTGACGGCGATAACTACGGCGAGCTTCAGGCGCTGATCTTCCCGCGCGACAGGCAGGTGGACGGCCCCGAGCAGGTTGAGGCGAAGATCGATAACGACCCGTTCATTTCCGAATGGTTCACGCTGCGGTGCCAGGGCGGCTCAACCTGCATACGCGGCAACCTGCTCGTAATACCGGTGATTCACGAAGACACTTACGGCCTGCTGTACGCGGAGCCCGTGTACCTGCAGGCTGCCGGCATCGAGTTCCCGGAACTGAAGCAGGTGGTGCTGGCGTCCGGCGAACGGGTGGTCATGAGGGAATCCGTGCCAGTCGGCATAGACGCGCTCGTTGGCGCGTCGGTCCAGCCGCCTCCGCCTCCGGTAACGGAGCCCGGCGACCTGGACGCGATTCGCGAGAGCCTACGGAATATGAAGAACGCCGTCCAGGGGCTGCTTGACAGCATCCTGGATCTCGAAGAGACGCTCGAAGGCCTCGAGCAAACCCCGGGAGGACAATAGATGACAACAGACTGGAAGGAAGTTGAAAAGAAGTACTACATGCAGGTCGTCCGGCGCCAGCCGATCGTGATCGTGCGAGGCGAAGGGACCAGGGTCTGGGACGACGCCGGCAAGGAGTACCTGGACTTCACCGGCGGGTGGGCCGTCGTCAATGTCGGCCACGCCAACCCTGTAGTCGCCGAGGCGATAGCGAAGCAGGCGAAGGCGCTTCTCCAGACCTCCAACCAGTTCTACACGATCCCGCAGCTCGAGTTGGCCCGAATACTCGTTGATAACAGCTGCATGGACCGCATCTTCATCGCAAACAGCGGCGCCGAGGCCAATGAGGGCATGATCAAGCTTGCCCGAAAGTACGGCATCACGAAGAAGAACGGCGCGCACGAGATCATCACAATGGACCACTCCTTCCACGGGCGAACGCTCGTGACGATGGCCGCCTCCGGAAAGCCCCTGGACAGCTTCCTACCGGCCCCAATGGGGTTCAAGGTGGTTGAGTATAACAACCTGGACGCCATCAAGCGCGCGACGACCGAGAAGACAGCTGCCGTGATGATGGAGCCTGTGCAGGGAGAGGGCGGCGTAAACGTTCCGTCGAAGGAGTACATGAAGGCCGTGCGGAAGTGGTGCACGGACAACGGCATGCTCCTGATCTTCGACGAGGTGCAGTCCGGCATCGGCCGGCTTGGGACGCTGTTCGGCTACCAGGCGTTCGACGTCGAGCCGGACGCGATGTCCCTTGCCAAAGGCCTCGGCGGCGGCGCGCCCATCGGCGCGTTCCTGACGAAGGAGTTCTGCAACGTTCTTGCGCCGGGCGACCACGGCTCCACCTTCGGCGGCAACCCGCTCGCTAGCGCAGCGGCGTACGCGGCGGTGAAGTACGCCATCGATAACAACGTTCCCGCGAACGCCGTCAAGATGGGCGAGCGGCTCAGGGCCGGCCTGGGCAAGCTGAAGACGAAGCATAGCTTCATCAAGGAAGTCCGCGGCGTGGGCCTGCTGAACGCCGTGGAGTTCAATATCGAGATCTCGGCGGCGACGCTGACGGCGGCGAATGGCCTGGGCCTGCTGCTGAACGCCCCGAGGCCGAACATCGTCCGCTGGATGCCACCGCTGACGGTAAACGCCGCGGAGGTGGACAAGGCGGTGGGGCTGTTCGAGAAGGCGATCGTTGAGGGCGCGAAGACGGCAACGGCGAAGAAGTAAGAGAAGGCGAATTATGAATGATGAATTATGAAGTATGAAGTGGGGATCGAAGGCATTCGGATCGATCCTTCATCATTCATACTTCATAATTCATACTTTTCTTCAAGAGGTACTCTGTGAACTGGCGCGAGTTGAAAGATAAGAATGTAAAGCTCCTTGGCGGCGCGGTGTCCGGCGGGCTGGATAGCTGCACGGTCACGCACTGGCTAACGTCAAAGGGGTTCGAGGTCTCCGGCTTCACGGTGGACCTGGGCCAGCCGGACGAGGAGAGCCTGGACGGCATCAAGGACCGCATGCTCGGCTCCGGCGCGGTGGAGGCGATGATCGTGGACGGCAAGCAGGCGCTTGCCGAGGCCGGTCTCAGGGTCATCCAGGCACAGGCGCGGTACGAGGGCGAGTACTGGAACACGACGGGAATCGCGCGGCCGATCACGGTGGGCGCGATCCTGCCGGAGCTGAAGAGGCGCGGCATCCCCGTGCTGTTCCATGGCGCGACCGGCCGAGGCAACGACCAGGTGCGCTTCCAGCTCACGATGAACATGCTCGCGCCCAAGATGGACGTCTACGCCCCGTGGCGAGACCCCGAGTACGTGGCGCAGTTCCCCGGCCGCAAGCAGATGATCGAGTACTGCCACAAGAACAACATCCCCATCAGGCCGTCCAGCCAGTCGCGCTACTCTACGGACGCCAACTTCCTGGGGCTCACGCACGAGGCGGGCGACCTTGAAGAGGTCACGATCTCGCCGACGTTCGTCGATCCGGGCATGGGCGTGTGGCCGTGGGACGGCGAGGACAAGTACGAGACGGTGACCGTCCGCTGGGAGGAGGGCACGCCGGTCTCGATTAACGGCAACGCGATGGGCCTCGTTGAGATATTCCAGGCCGCCAACAGGATCGGCGGGAAGCACGGCGTGGGCATCGGCACGCACGTCGTCGAGAACCGGTTCGTGGGGATAAAGTCGCGCGGCATCTACGAGGCACCGGGCATGGAGCTGCTGGGCCGCTCCTACGAGTTCCTGCTGCAGTTCATCCTGGACCGCCGCGCGCGGGAGCTGCACGCGTACCTATCCTCGATCATCAGCCGGCAGATATACCAGGGCTACTGGCTGGACCTGACCACGACCGCCGCGCTGGCCGCGCTGGAGCCGATCAACCGGCTCGCGACGGGCACGATCACTGTGCGCCTCTACCGGGGCACGGTCGGCTTCGACACGGCGGACGACACGCTAGAGGCGATGCCGCACTCGCTGTACACGGACGACTCGTCGATGGAGGCCATCGGCTCCTACGGCCACGCGGACGCGGAAGGCTTCCTGAAGGTGCTCCAGGTCTCCGCGCGCAACGTGGGCGTGCGGCAGTTCCCGGCGCTGGGGCGGGAAGAGTAGGAGTTTAACCGCAGATTACGCAGATTACGCAGATTATTTTGTCTGGCGTGCGGGGTTGTCTGGAGGTGGTTATGGCACAGTGGCATGACCACTTGAGGGCAATATCGGACACCAGAAAAAGAAATCTGCGTAATCTGCGTAATCTGCGGTTAACTTCTTAGAGGTCTTCATGACGCAATACGATGTCATAGTCATCGGCGGCGGGGCGGCGGGGATGATGTGCGCCGTGGAGGCCGGGAAGCGCGGGCGGCGCGTGCTGGTGATCGAGCACGCTGAGAAGGTGGGGAAGAAGATTCTCATCTCCGGCGGCGGCCGCTGCAACTTCACGAACCTCAACGCCGAGCCCGAGAAGTTCCTCTCGCAGAACCCCCATTTTTCCGTATCCGCCCTCACCCGCTACACGCAGCACGACTTCATCGACCTCGTCAAAAAGCACCGCATCCGCTACCACGATAAGCACCTGGGCCAGCTATTCTGCGACACCGCGTCGTCCGAGATCGTCCAGATGCTGCTCGCCGATTGCGCCGCCGTGGGGGTGGAGCTCCGAGTGGAGTGCAAGGTTGAGCGCATCGACCGGCGGGACGGGTACGCGGTAGAGACCTCGATGGGGCGGTTCGAGGGGGAGTCGCTGGTGATCGCGACGGGCGGGCCTTCGATACCGAAGATGGGCGCGACGGGGTTTGCGTACGACGTCGCGCGGCAGTTCGGGCTGCGGGTGACGGAGACGCGGCCGGCGCTGGTGCCGTTCACCCTCCATCCGAAGGACCTCGATGTGTTCGGCAAGCTGTCCGGGGTGTCGTTCATGGCGACGGCGACGTGCGACGGCGTGACGTGGCGGGAGAGCGTCCTGTTCACGCACCGCGGCCTCAGCGGGCCGGCGGTGCTGCAGATATCGTCGCACTGGCGTGAGGGCAAGCAGGTGGTCATCGACATGCTCCCCGACCTGGATCTCCGCGACCACCTAGGCAGGATGAAGGCCGCGCGCCCGAAGGCCGAGCTGAAGACGCTCATGGCCGAGCTGCTCCCCAAGAGGATCGCCGAGACGATGTGCGACGTGTACCTGGAGAACCGCCAGATAGGGCAGGCCTCCAACCGCGAGCTGGACTCGGCGGCGGCTGCGTTCAAGCAGTGGACGCTCACCCCGGCGGGCACGGAGGGGTACCGCACGGCGGAGGTAACGCTGGGCGGCGTGGACACGGCGGAGCTGTCGTCCAAGACGATGGAGGCGCGCAAGGTGCCGGGGCTGTTCTTCGTGGGCGAGTGCGTGGACGTGACCGGCCCGCTGGGCGGCTACAACTTCCAGTGGGCGTGGTCGTCAGGCTGGGTGGCGGGGCAGTCGGTCTAGGAAGAAGATTAAGCGCAGAGGACGCAGAGGGAAGACGCAGAGGGGGAAGAAAGAAACTCAAGTCTATCAATCAAAGTGCCCTCTTGATTTCCTGTTGCACAACACGCATTATGCTTACATATGTTCTATTTCTCGCCGATCCTATGGACCGTTTTGGGGGTTAGAATGCCGAATCAGATCTGTCCTCTGTGCGTCAAGCAGGCGTCTGTAATAGTGCCGAGCGACGGTATGTTTATGCGATTTGTGGAGTGCTCGACCTGTGGTAGATACGCAATTGATATGCAATTGGCAGATAGTGGGTTTGATGAAGCGAACGATAAACGGCATGTCCTTTCCTACCTAACGCGAGGTGAATCTGATGCGGGTCGATTTCTGAAAATAAAGGTCGACAACTTTAAGGCTATGATAGGGTCTGTTCCGGACGAAACACCGCTCGAAAAACTGGACCGCGTTCTTCTGTTGTATAGCAAGACCCAGAAGTGGGCCGATCAATACGTGGAGTTGGATTTCAATGCTAACTATCCATTGGTGTTGGCTCGCGACAAAGAAGAGTTTCAGGCGCTCAAGGAGAACCTTGTTCAGCAGAAATTACTTCAGGCGACTTCCGATCGATTAGCCCGTGATTGGCGAATCAGGCTTACTCCCGATGGATGGAAACGGGCGAAAGAGATTGCCAAACTTCAGGGGGACTCTGACCAAGCCTTCGTCGCAATGTGGTTCCATGATTCCGTGTCACAGGCCTGGACCGATGGGATCAAGGTGGCTTTGGAGGCGACCGAGTATAAGCCGCTTAGAATCGATCAAGTCCAACACAATGACAAAATAGATGACAGAATAGTTGCTGAGATTCGTCGAAGCAGTCTCTTGGTCGCCGATGTTACGGGGCAGCGGCCTGGAGTATATTTTGAGGCTGGTTTCGCCAAGGGACTAAACATGGACGTTATCTGGACTTGCCGCGAAACTGACATCGGTACTGTTCATTTTGATACTCGTCAATTCAATCACATTGTGTGGAGAGAGCCAACCGACCTGAAATTGCAACTGGCTGACAGGATCGCCGCGACGATCCCTGGTCGGAGAATTGATGAGGCTAGGCTGGGACGCCCGACCACGCCTAGACCATAGATACGATGGAAAGTGAGGCGCTTCGCAGGTGTGATTGCCGTCACAGGCGGTAAGCGTCGCCCCGCCCGGCCCAGCCCCAAGATCACCCTCTCTGTCGCGCAGGGCCGCGACATCTCCCACATCGAGGGGGAGAAACAAGAACCGCCCCTGCTCTGCGTCTTCCCTCTGCGTCCTCTGCGCTTAATCCCCCTCTTCGCTGCTACAATGTCCGCATCTTTTTCGGGAGTTCTTTTGATGGCTACGTTCGATACCCTCATTCTTAATGGCACGATTGTGGACGGCACCGGGAAGCCCGGGTACCGGGGGGATGTGGGTATCAGGGGGAAGAGGATTGAGGCGGTGGGGGAGCTGGGGAAGGCGGAGGCGAGGGAGCGCATCGATGCGAAGGGGCATGTGGTTGCTCCGGGGTTTATCGATATTCACACGCACTCGGATGTGACGGTGCTGGACGATCCGGGCGCGGAGAGCATGGTGTACCAGGGTGTGACGACGCAGGTGGTGGGCAACTGCTCGTACTCGGCGTTCCCGTGCGGCGTGGCCACGCCGCAGGCGCTGAAGGAGATCATGGGGACGACGATGTCGTCGGTGGTGGAGTGGGACTGGCGGACGATGGACGAGTGGGCGAACCGCATCGACTCCAACGGCGTGTCGATCAACGTGGCGGCGCTGGTGGGCAACGCGGCGCTGCGCGTGGGCGTGGGCGCGCTGATGGATAGGCCGGCGACGGCGGAGGAGCTCAAGGGGCAGCAGCGGCTGGCGATAGAGTGCGTGGAGCAGGGCGCGTTCGGGATGTCCACCGGGCTGACGCTGATGCCCTCGATGTACGCGGACGTGGCCGAGGTGGCGGCCGTCTGCAAGGCGATACAGCCGTACGGGGCGATCTACGCGACGCACGCGCGGGTGCTGCCGGGGCTGCTGGTCAAGATGATCGAGGAGGCGGCGGAGGTCGGCAGGCGGTCGGGCATCGGCGTGCAGTTCTCACACCTGGCGATCAACGACTTCCGCTTCTTCGGCACCGGGCAGAGGATGATCGACGTGTTCGATCGCTCTCGGGCCGAGGGGATCGACATCACGTACGACATGTACCCCTACACGGCGGCGGGCATCGACCTGCACCAGACCGCGCCGATCTGGCTCAAGGAGGGCGGCCTGCATCCGCTGCTGGTCAGGCTCGCGGACAAGAAGGCGCGCAAGAAGGCGATCGACGAGATGAACTCCGGGCTGGACGGCGGGCCGGTGACGGACTGGAAGACGGTCGTGATCACGATGACGGCGACCGAGAAGAACCGCTGGACGGTGGGGAAGTCCATCGAGCAGGTTTCCCAGCAGACCGGAGAGGCGCCATCCGAGGCGGTGCTGCGCCTGCTGGGCGAGGAGAAGGACGAGATATCCGCGACGTGGCACAACCGCAACGAGATAGACATGCGCTATTTCATGTCGCAGACGATGGGCATGATCGGCTCGGACGGCAACGCGGTGTCGCCGGACGGCCTGTACGGCAAGTCGATGCCGCACCCGCGCTTCTACGGCACGTACCCGCGCATCCTGGGCCGCTACGTGCGCGAGGTGCCGGTGCTTACGCTGGAGACGGCGGTGCGCAAGATGTCCGGCTTCCCGGCGGACAGGATGGGCATCAAGGACCGCGGCTACATCGAGAAGGGGAAGGCAGCGGACATCGTGGTGTTCAACCCGGACACGGTTCTGGACCGCGCGACGTTCGAGGCGCCGCACCAGTACCCGGTGGGGATGCCGCACGTGTTTGTGAACGGGAAGGCGGTAATCAAGGGCGGGAAGCATACGGGCGCGCGGTCGGGGCGGGTGTTGAGGAGGGGGGGAGAAGGGCGAATAGTGAATTGGGGATAGTGAGTTGAACAGCCGGAACAGCCGACACCCTCGTTGTCGCGCAAAGCCGTGTGCAATCGGGGGCATGCGGTGTCCGGCCCTATAGGCGATCGCGCCGTTACCTGGGATGGTCCAAGACCTGGCCCAGGGTGCCGGCCCTGTTCGCAGCGGGCGATTTCGAGGCGGCGAATCGGCTAAATCGAAGAGGAGACCAGTCGGGGTCTCCTCTCGATTTCGACCGGACATCGCCGAACTACTTCTTCTTGGCGGGGGCGGCAGAGGGCTTGGAGGGCGCTGCCGGCTTGGCAGGAGCGGCGGACTTGCCGGGGGCGGCCGATGCGGGCTTGGGAGGGACAGCCATGGTTCTTTGACTCCTTTCCGCCTTAAGGGCGATTTTCGTACCGTCTGGGACGAACCGATTAAAGGAGCGACCCGATATGGGGCCAGATAATCGCAGGGCAATCAGCTTGTTCTTGGTCCGCGATCATGGTATATCTCATGCAATCGGCGATTGCGTATACCTGCAAAGCTTTGCCTGCATCTTACAGCACTCATTGCGGACATTGTCAATACTTAATTTAAGAGAGTGTAAGGCATTTGCACCAAACTGTCGATTTGCGACATCGGCGATTGTAATGCCTTCCGAACTCCCCTACAGAGGCCTGCCACATGAAATTTGAAGCTCCGCTGAAGCTTGGCCTTTCACAAGAGCTGATCAACTTCTGGCAGAAGATGTTCCCCGGCTCACAGGATGTCACCATCGAAGCGCTCCTGGGAGACGAGCTGGACTACAACCGGGGCGTCTTCTACATTGCGCGCAAGGGGAACAAGCTGGCAGGCACCTGCCACGTCACAGTGCCCCTGAACATCCCTTACCTGGGCGGATTCGGCGAGGTGGCCACTGAGCTGGAGTTCCGCAGGGAGGGCATAGCCACAGAGCTTTCCAGGCAGGCGCTCGAAGAGTTCAAGGCCCTGGGCGGTCAGGCAATGTTTCTCGGCACCAGTGAGCCCGGCCCGGCGCGGATGTACCGCCGTCTTGGGTGGCACCGCCTCGCAGGCAGCAACGTCATGGCGAATATCACCACAGGCGCATCGCCTGAGGAGTACATGGTGGACTACTTCCGCCGCACCGGCAAGTTCACCGTGCAGGCCGGCGGCCCGCCGCACCGCGTGCCGATGATCCCCCTTATCCTTACTCCTCATAACGTTCAGGTGCTGGATTCCAACGTGCCGCTGTACTCCACGCCGTACAACCTGCAACGGTCCTGCATGGGCCTGTACCCGCGCTACAATGCGGTCACGAAGAACGGCTTCGGCGCCTGGTTCGCCGCAGTCACAGAAGACCACCGGATCGTTGGGCTGTCCAGTGTCCGGACCGACAAGCCCAACTCGTGCCGCGTGGACGGCTTCACTCATTACCGCTTCGCTGAAGCGTGGAAGCCGCTGATAGACGCCGCGCTGGCCTGGGGCAAGGAGAACGGCGCCACGACGGGCTACGCCGTGCTGTCGGTGGAGGACGAACAGAAGCACCAGATGTACCAGTCAGAGGGATTCGCCCGCTGGGAGCCTGGGGAAGACCTTGAGTTCGACAACCGCAAGGTGGAATCGATAAAGATGGGGAAGACCATATGAGACAGCGCCGCACTATCTACTTCAACGACGCGCGCCACTAATACCTTTTCAACTTCGACCCCCCGATGAAAATGGAGGACGCCTGGCGGCCGGTGGACGAGGTGGTGGGCACGGCCGTGGACACGCTAATCTACGGCGTGTGCCGCGACGACGGGATGTACTATGACACGAAGGTCGGCAAGATGTTCTGCGAGACCAGCAGGCCCGTGAAGTCCGCCCACTACTGGCGGGCCTACAAGTGCATGAAGAGCCTCGTAGACAGGGGGCTGGACCCGCTATCTCTCCTCGCGAACCGCGCGCACTCAAAGGGGATGGAGTTCTTAGCCAGCCTTCGCATGGCGAGCACCGAGGCCATCGACCCTCCGGGCGCAACGTTCCCGGCCAGCGGCGCAGGCCTCAGCGACGCCGGTTTCCGCGAGCAGCAGATGAAGGTCATAAGAGAGATGGCGAGCTACGACGTCGAGGGGGTGGAGCTGGACTTCGCCGCGTACCCCTCCGGCATGCAGCCCTTCCTCCCGCCGGGGCAGGAAAGCAAGTATGTGGATGTGCTGACGGAGCAAGTGCGCCAGGCCTCCCGGGCCGTCCGGGAGCGCAATGCCCGCCCGGGCCTTGTGGGCGCGCGCGTCTATGTGACGGAGGAGATGAACCTCAGACACGGCATGGACGTGCGTGCGTGGCTCAAGGAAGGGCTTCTGGACTACGTTGTCCCGATGCTCTACATCTACGCCGACTTCGATATCAACATGCCGATCGACTGGATCATCGGACCTGCGCACGAGGCGGATGTGTCCGTCTACGGCTTCATGCAGCACTATGCGCGATCAACGTTCAGCGGCGCGCCGATCAACGTGTACCCGACCACCGAAATGGCGCGGGCGGTCATAGCCAACCACTGGGACCGCGGCGTGGACGGGATCTACACCCACGCGCTCCACTGGCCGTTCGGCAGCTTGGAGTGTAGCATCCTGACGGAAATGGGAGACCCGGAAATCGTCAGGGAGGCGGACAAACGTTACTTCCTCAACAAGCGCACGGAAAAGGGCGCCGAGATGGGCTATCCCGCCCCGCTGCCGGTCACCCTTTCATCGGCCGCCCTGGGAACGCCGCACGAGATCCGGTTCCGGATCGCGGACGATGTCGAGGGCAACTCAAAACAGGTGAGGCTGGTCAAACTGAAGGTCCTGGTCACCAACTTGCTCGCGGCGGACACGATAAGATTCAAGCTCAGCGGGAAGCCGCTGGACGATGAGCACGTAACGAGTTACCACGGCGGTGGAGTATCGCTCCGCGACTTCCGCAGCACTATCCAGGAGTTCAATCTCGGGAGTGTCCGCCCGAAGAAGGGCGACAACGTCCTCACCGTCTCGCTCGACAGCCGCCCGGAAGACATGGCCGGCGATGCGACCGTGGAGGAGGTAGAGGTAATCATCGAGTACACGCCATTCCCTTCGGGAATCTAGGACGGCATCTTGTATCCGGAGACACAATGAGACAGCGCAGGAATATCTACTTCGACGACGCCCGCCACTTCTATCTGTAGAACTTTGAGCCGCCAATGCGCCTCAAGGACGCATGGGCGCCGGTGGACCAGCTTGCCGGCACGCCGATCAACACGTTCGTATACGGCGTGGCGAGGGACGACGGCCTCTTCTATCCCACGAAGGTGAGCATGCCCTTCGGCGACGATGTGAAGGAGTTCGGGAACTACGAGTGGCGGGCGCACAACGCCATCAAGTCGCTGCAGGCTGACGGGCACGACCTGCCGCAGGTGCTGATCGACCGCGCGCACCACCATGGCATGGACTTCATCGCCAGCCTTCGGCTGGGCGGCTAGGGCGGAATGGACCCCGCCCTCAGCACCCGGGGCGGCGGGCCCGGCTGGGCAGACCAGCGCGTGCGCGACCATCTTTTCGGCATCGTGCGCGAGCTGCTGGTGGGCTACAACACCCAGGGAGTTGAGTTGGACTTTGCTGCGCCGCCGGGATGGTCCGCCTTCCACCTGCGCGCAGAAGACGTAACCCAGTACACTCCCGTCGTCACCGAGTGGGTCCGCAAGGCGACGGAGACGGCGCGGAACAGGGTTGGGCAGACCGCTCTGATCGGAGTCCGAGTCTATCCCACGGAAGAGATCAACCTGGCGCACGGGGTAGATATCCGCACGTGGCTCAAGGAAGGTCTGGTAGACTATCTGTCCCCGCTCGTCTACGCACACAACCGCATCGACGCCGACACTCCGGTGGAGTGGCTCGTGGAGCTCGCGCACAAGTACAACGCATCGGTCTACCCGATTCTTATGGCCTATTACACAAACGAGGCTCGCCAATACTACACGCGCGTCTTCGCCACGCCGGCAATGTACCACGCCGCCGCGGCGAGCTACTTTGACCGCGGTTGCGACGGAATGTACTCATGGTTCATGCGATGGCCGCTTGGCGACACCGAGCGCCGAACGCTCGCGGACATTGGTAATCCCGATATCCTGCGCGAGAGCACCAAGCACTACGTCGTTAACCGGAAGTCGGACTACACGGACAAGCTGGGTTTCAAACGCCCGCTCCCTCTGGAGATCAACTGCGTGGATCCTGGCAAGAGGCACGCAATACCCTTCTACCTGGCCGACGACCCTGTTGAGAGCAAGGGACGTATCCATGAAATCCGCATCAGGATGCGGCTGCACAACATGGTCAGTGCGGACAGGATATCGCTGTTCCTTAACGGGCAGTCGCTGGCCGCCGAGCCCTGCGCGCACTACCGGGCTAGCAACATGTACCCGTACGACCGGTGGGCAGAGCTCACTTTGCACAGGGTGCAGCCGCGCAAGGGCCACAACGTTCTGGAGATCTCCCACGACTTCCGCCCGGAACGATTGGGTTACGGCCTTGCGGTGGAGGACCTTGAAGTGCTGGTGAAGTACAACACGTTCAGGGACGACTACGAGATGCCGAAAACGCACTAGTCGTTCCCCTGAACATGGGCATCATGACCGCCGTTGCCGCGCCTCGCAGCACCAGGGCTATGACAAACATTGTCATGATCTGGTGCGTGAAGATTGTGGGCACTCGAGGCGCCAGGTATGCGGCCAGTAATGCCCCGGCCAGGCTGCCGGTGGAGCCCATAACGCGGTAAAGGCTGACGGCGCGGGGCCGCTCCTCGTCGGAGGCATTTTCAAGGCAGAAGTTGTACAGGCAAAACCCCCACCCTGATGTTGTCAGGCCCGTAAACGCGTAGACAGCACCGATCCACCAGGGGCTGGGATGGAGCATGATCAAGACGGGGAAGGCAGAGAGGACTGTGGCGCAGATGGCCATGACCTTCCAGTTGCCGTAGCGGTCTGCGAATCGGCCCCAGAACGGCATGGTGACGATTGCCGCGATGCTGGACGCAATGCCGAACGTGATATACCTACTCACGGATAGGCCGAGGTCGTTCAGGAGATACACGCCAAAGAACGGCGCCGCGAAGTACCCGCCGATATACGCCACGCACATGTATATGTAGAACATCCCCAATCGCGTGCGCGGCGTGACCAGGCTGAGTAGCTTCCACGGCGGTGGGTTGACCGCTACCTTCAAGTCCGGCCGAGGGTCCTCTACCGTCATGAACATCACTGCGGAGATTATCCGGGCCGCGGTGCCCAGCGCGAACAACGCGACAAATACTCCTGCGGCCATTCCTCCCGCACCGTCGCCCTCGAATCGACCTCCCTGGAAGAGCCCCGGGCCGTACGCCCCTGTGATCCCGATTACCACTGAAATGGCCGTTGTCATAGCTCCCCGCACTCCCATATAGCGCCCACGACGGTGCTGCGGGACGAGGTCTGACATCCAGCTCATCCATGCCGCCTCGGTGGCCAGCAGCGCCGTCATGGCAAGGCCGGTGAGGATGATGGACGCCCATACCTGCGAGCCGTTAGGCATGGCGGGTACAAAGCAGAGCATAGCCCAGGGAATCGCGCTCAGGAGGTTTGTCGCAACGACCATTCGCTTGCGGCCGCCCATGGCCCGTGTGATGCCAGGCGTGAAATTTTGAGTAACGATAGTGAACAGCTCGGCGGAGGCGGCAAAGAGGCTCATCTGCGAAGCTGTGGCGCCCAGCTTGATCGTGAAGACGTTGAAGAAGTTCGCCTGTACGCCAGACGTCGCCGCCCACGAGCCTCCCTCGGCAAGAAACACCCTCGCGCCGCGTTTTCGACCGGGGAGATCGTACTCGCTGGGGTAAGGCGCGGACGCCTCTGGAATGCGGGTCTTCACTGTCCCGGTGACTCCCCTGAGGACTGCCTCTCCAACTCCGGTCCAGGCGACGCCTTCCCAGGGCGGAAGCGCGGCACCAGCGCGATAGTGGCGGCGCTGCGAAGGACCGTGGAAAGTACAAACATGGTCATAATCTGGTAGGCGAAAATCTGAGGCATGTGCAGGGCTATCGTCGCCGCCACGAGTGCTCCAAGCATCGCCCCCACTGCCGGGATAACCCGGTAGAGCGCAACCGCGCTGGACCTCTCTTCATCGGTGGAATGCTCCAGAACGAAGTTGTATTGGGCCATGCCCCAGCCGCCTTCGGCGAGTCCCAGCACAACGTACATGGCAAAGATGTACCAGGTCTCCTGCACCAGTATGAACAGGGTAGGCCAGAGAGAGAAGAAGACGGCGCCGGTCACGAGTACGAAGTAGTTGCCCTTGCGGTCCGCCAGCTTACCCCACAGCGGCATCACCGTCATTTGTGCTATGCCGCTGATTACGCCGGCGGCAACGAACTGCGTGTAAGACAGGCCCAGGTCGTTCAGTATGTAGATGCTGAAGAACGGACCGGCGAACGGCATGGCGAAGCGCATCGCCATCAGATAGCGATTCATCCCGCTCAGGTTCGTCTTGGCCGTAAGGTGTCTCAACATCTTCCAGGGTGGAGGCGCCGGTGAGAGACGCAGGCCCGGCCTTGGGTCGCGTGCGATTGCGAAAATCGCCGCGGAGACGAACCTCGAGACCAGCGCAAGCGCGAAGGCAGCGATGAAACCCCACTTTGCCGCGTCGCCAAGCCGGTCGAGCGCGAGCGCTCCCGTAAGCCCGAGGACGATATAGATGCCCATCTGGTAAGCACCGCGCCTGGCCATCCACCGACCGCGCATGTGGCGCGGGACCAGGTCGGACATCCAGCTTCCCCACGCGGGGTCGCTGAGAAGGGCAAGCGGGAAGGCCAGGCCTAGCAGGGCAATGGCCGCCCACACTCGCGCGCCCGCGGGCAGGAATGGGACCACCATCAGCGCCGCGAACGGAATCGCGCCGAAGACGGTGGCGATTACCGTCATCCGTTTCCGTCCGCCCAGTATCCCTACAAGCCTGGGTGCGACAAGCTGGGTGAGCATGGAGAAAAGCTCTATCGTCGCCGCCAGAAACCCCATCTGCGAGCTGGATGCGCCCATCTTGAGCGCAAAGGCGTTGCAGAAGTTGTTATACACGCCGGTGGGTATCGAGCTCGGCACGACCTCGGCCATGAACAGCTTCGCGTCGCGCTCGCGGTCAGCCGGTCCAGTCTCGGCCGGAGCATCGGGCGCCTTGGCCGGAAAGCGTTTCGTTATCATGCAGCGAGCGCCTTCCCCCGGAACCGCGGGAGCAGGGCCAACGTGGCCGCGCCGCGCAGGGCAGAGGATATGATGAACATCGTCATTATCTGGTAGGTGAGGAGCTCAGGAACCCGCGGCGCGAGAATTGCGGCCACGAGTGAGCCCGTGACGGAGCCCACGGACACAACGATACGGTAGAAGGCGACTGAGCGGGGACGGTCCTCATCCGAGCAGTTCTCCAGGACGAAATTGTACTGGCACAGCGCCCAGCCTGCGCTTGCTAGACCCATCGCAATGTTGGCCACGAACACATACCAGATCGCGGGTACGGCGATGAAGACGATCGGCCACAGGGAAAAAGTCACACCACAGACCGCCAGCACAAAGTAGTTGCCCTTCCGGTCGGCCACGCGGCCCCAGAACTGCATCGCGACCATCTGGGCTAAGCTGTTGACAACGCCGGCGGCAACGTACGCGGTGTACGACATGCCAAGATCGTTCAGCATGTATATGCCGAAGAAAGGCGCCGCGAAGAATATCGCGAAGTGTATCGCCAGCATGTAGGCGTAGAAACGGCCCAGCCGTGGATTGCCTTTCACCATCGTCGCGAGCTTCCACGGCGGCGGCATCGGCGTCATCTTCAGGTCCGGCCGCGGGTCGGCAACTCTTGAGAAGATAAATGCCGAAGCAACCCTGGCGACAAGGGCGGCGGCGAACGCGACAGCAAACCCCCATTTCACCGCTTCGCCCAGGCCGTCGAGGGTAAATGCGCCAACAAGGCCGATGCCGACGTAGACCACCAGGGCTATCGTCCCTCGTCGGCCCATCCACCTGCCCCGGCGGCCGGGAGGCACAAGGTCCGACACCCAGCTCCCCCACGGCGCGTCGCCGATCAGGGCGACGGTGAGGGTAAGGCTGATCATAATCAGGGCGGCCCACACCCGGATGCCATCCGGAAGGAAAGGGACGGCTATAAGGCCGGCCCACGGGACTGCGGCCGCGAGAGTGGAGACGACTACCATGCGTTTCCTACCGCCGGTCGCCCGCGTCAGCCACGGGGCCACGAGCTGCGAGGCGATTGAGAACGCCTCGCTCATCGCGGCAAGGAGCGCCATATGGGAGCTTGTGGCGCCCATCTTGATAATGAACGGGTGGGTAAACTGCCCATGCACGGATACGGGTGTGGAGCCCACGGCCGATTCGACAAGAAAGGCTCGTGCGCCTTCTTTGCGAGCAGGATGGTCGTAATCGGTGGCAGAAGGGGGAGCCGTTGGTTTAAGGGCCGGGGACGTGCCGGCGTTGTCTGCCGGCGTTTGCGTGGTCATCTTGGGAGTGTATTCCTGAAATCGGACGCATGAAATGCCAGCCCAGAGTACAGGCGGGGCCATGCCGTGTCAACGCTCGCCGAAAGTGGTAAATTGAGCGCGTCTCCATACCAGCAAGGGAAGGATTTTGCATATGGCCCTGACTCCCTATCGCTACAAAATCGGAATGTTCCTTAACGAAGTGCGCACTTTCACACTGGACCAGGCGCTGGCGCTGGCCCAGGATACCGGGTGCGAGTACGTCTGGTATACGCTCCTCGCCGGCGAGCCGGACTTCGCTGAGGCAACCGACAAGCAGATTGCATCTGCGATGAACAGGCTCAAGGCGCACAAGCTCAAGCTGTGGATGATCGGCACGGGCGTGACATTCAAGCAGGTCCACCTGACCGACCTTGACCTCGCCGGCATGCAGGACAACCCGCTCTTAAAGAAGGAGTTCGACGACCTGCTCAAGTGCATGGACGCCGCCGTGAAGACCGGGTGCAACACGGTGATGACCTACAGCTTCGCCTGGCCGGGCGAGTACACCGCCGCAAAGCCCACGTGGCCTATGCGGTGGCTAACCCGCGGGGGTATCATCTCGGAGCTGGACATGGACAAGCTTACCAAGGCGTTCTCGCTGGTGGCAGAGGCGGCGGAGAAGCGCAACGTGGACGTCGTGGTAGGCATGATGCCCTGGAACTACACGAGCAACACGACGAACATGCGCGCGCTGATGGAGCGGGTGAAGTCGAAGAGGCTGAAGGTGATGTGGGGGCCCGCCGACAACATCAACAGCGGCGAGATCGACGCGGTCTCGGCCAGCTTCCTGAATGTAAAGCCGTACATCAACTCCATCCACATCAAGGACCTGAGGGTCGTGGACGGCTACCACAACAAGTTCGACTACTGCCCTATCGGCGACGGCCAGGTCGATTTCCCGAGCGTCCTGCGCAGCCTGCGTGACAACAACATCCAGGCGATGCTTTCGATCTCAACGCACTTCCTCCCGCCCGGCGGCTCCAAGGAGGAGGCGATGCGGCTCAACATGTCGCGCATACAGGCGCTGACGAAACAGATCGAGTCCGAGAAGACGGTGGGGGCCGCCCGTGGATAATAAGGTGCTGCGGTGCGGCCTGATTGGCTGCGGGAAGATTGCGCGGATTCACACGCCGAACATACTGGCGACGCCGGAGGTGCAGATCGTCGCGACGTGCTGCATCGTGGAGGCGGCGTCGAAAGACTACGCGGCGAAGTTCGGGGCCGAGTACCACACGACGGACGTCGACAGGGTCCTGAAAGACCCCGAGATCGATGCGGTAATCATTTGCACGCGGCAGGACTCCCACCTGCGGCTGGCGATCGAGGCGGCGTCCGCGGGCAAGCACATCTTCATCGAAAAGCCGCTGACGGACACGATCGAGGAGGGGAAGCGGCTGCAGGAGGCGATACACAAGTCGGGCGTGAAGCTGATGAGCGGCTGGTGGTTCAAGTACTCGCCGATCACGAAGCGCCTGCGGGAGGTCATCCCTCACCCTTACTACAGCACCTTCATGTGCCGCCTGCCGTGGACGGAGCAGTACATCGTCGACGACGAGAAGGGGCCGCTCCTCTACTGGGGCCTCCTGGGCACTGCCGGCTACAACCTCCACTGGCTGTGGCACGTGATGCGCTCGCAGCCGACGGAGGTGTACGCGATGGGCTACGGTGGGAAGGCGACGAACACTAGCTCGATACTCATCAGGTTCGAGAATGGGAGCTTCGGGAACTCTGTGTTCACGGACATGGGCCTGGGCGGCATCAACCCCACGAAGTGGTACGTTGAGGTGCAGGGCGGCCCGAAGAGCGCGGCAATCCACGGCTTCACCAAGCTTGCGTTCGAGGGGACGACCGAGCCGGGCATCCCGGAGAACCGCTACCACGACGGCTTCGACAAGCACTGGAAGCTACTGGCCGACATGTGCCTGAACGGCAAGGCGAGCACGATGGACGCGTGGGAGGCCTCGATACCTACGATCTTCACCGAAAAGGCGCTGGAGTCCATGCGCACCGGGAAGTCGGTGGCGGTGGACTTCCGCAAGGAGATGTGGCTGCCGAACGGGAAGCTGCCGGAGAGCGTGGCGAAGTACGGGGACGTGTAGAGGGGGAGGCAAGTTACAGGTTACGAGTTACAAGTTACGAGTTGAATAGCCGGCGAAACTGACATCTGCAAGATATCCATGTGGACGGTGGGCCTACCACCGTCCACGTGCGCTTCAGGCGAGGCTTAAGGGAAAGAACATGACGCAGCAAACACCTCGCCGGACCATGGTTACCCTGAGATCGTCCCTGCATATTCATACTTCATAATTCATCATTCATAAATTGCCCTCCATTCATTTGTCTTGACATCCTCGAATCGCCCTCCCATAATATCTACTATTCTAGTACATTAGGACTTTAGATGATAGAGTTGTACATCGACAGGCGGAGCGGGGTCAGTCCGTACCTGCAGATTGTGGAGCAGGTTAAGCGCGCCCTGCTGCTCGGTACGCTGCACGTCGGCGACCAGCTGCCCACGCTGAAGGAAGTTGTGGGGAAGCTGGCGATAAACCCGAATACGGTCCTCAAGGCCTACCGCGAGCTTGAGTACGAGGGACTTATCGAGACACGCCCCGGGCTGGGGACGTTCGTAATCCGCTCGCCCGCTGGGCCGCTGGACAGCCACGCCGGATTGCGCGCGTCGCTGTTGGACTGGCTCAAAGAGGCCCGCCAGGCCGGGCTGGACGAGGAGAGTATTGTGGCTCTGTTCGATTCGACCCGGCGAGAGAGCCGTGTTAAAGAGGGCATATGAACGAAGTTTTGCGGACTGAGAACCTGGGCAAGAAATACGGCTCGCACTGGGCGCTGAAGGAGTGCACGTTCAGCCTCCGGCCCGGCCAGGTGACGGCGCTGGTGGGGCCGAACGGCGCGGGGAAGTCTACGATGCTAGAACTGGCTATTGGGCTGCTTGCGCCGACGGAGGGGACGGTCCAGGTGCTGGGGTCATCGCCCACACAGGAGGCGGAGCAGGTGCTGCCGCGAGTGGGGTTCGTCGCGCAGGAGCACCCGCTGTACAGGGGCTTCAGCGTGGAAGAGACCCTCAAGATGGGCAAGCTAATGAAGCAGCGGTGGGACGACGAGTTCGCGCGGCGCAGGATCGAGAAGCTGGGGCTGCCGATGAAGAAGAGGGTGGGCCGGCTATCCGGAGGGCAGCAGGCGCAGGTGGCGCTGACGCTCGCGGTGGCCAAGAGACCGGACCTCCTTCTCCTAGATGAGCCGATTGCAGCTTTCGACCCTCTTGCGCGCCGGGAATTCCTCCAGGCGCTGATGGAGACGGTGGCCGAGACGGGCGCGGCCGTGCTGCTGTCATCACACATCCTTGGCGACCTTGAGCGCGTGTGCGACTCCATGCTGCTGGTCTACGGCGGGCGAATGCAGATATTCGGCGAGGTGGACCAGATACTCGCCGGGCACCGCATCGTCATTGGTCCGGTGGGCGAGGAGGCGCTGGCGTCGAAGGTGCACGAGGTGATCCACCAGAGCAGGGCGGAGAAGCAGGTCTCCACTCTGGTGAAGCTGGACGGGCCGCTCGTCCTGGGCGACCGATGGGCGGTGCATGAGCCTTCGCTGGAGGACATCGTCCTGGGGTACCTGGAGCGCGGCAACGACGTCGCTGCGCCGTCGAAGCGGCCGAAAGAGAAGGTGACCGCATGACGTGGGCAACGTGGCGGCAGTATCGCATTGAGCTTATCATCGCGCTAGCGGTTATCGGCTGGCTGACGGCGTTCATCATACCGGCGGGGGCGTCGCTGGTGACGCGGTTCGAAGATTCCGGGCTGGCGGCGTGCCTCCGCTCGGACGGGCTGTCAGGGTGCGGGACGCTGGCGCAGCGGTTTATCGACAGCTACAGGGACTTCAGCACCGTCACAATGTGGCTGGAGTTCCTGCCGTCGGCGGCGGGCGTGCTGGCGGCCGCGCCGATCATCATGGAGATTGAGCAGCGGACCTACCGGATGGCCTGGACCCAGAGTGTGACGCGCGGGCGATGGATCGCTACGAAGCTGGCGCTGGCATTAGTGGGAATAGCAGTGTTCTCAGCGGCGTATGCGGCGATGAAGGGGTGGTTCTACTCACCGCTGCTCCGCGTGGACGAGCCGTTCAACCGCACGTTCGGCGCCACGAGCGTGGTCCCGTTCGCGTATGCGATCTTCTGCTTCGGCGTCGCGCTGGCGGCCGGCGTGCTGAGCCGCCGCACGATACCCGCCATGTTGGTCATGGTCATACTTTACTTCGTCGCGCGCGTGTTCGTGGGCGACGTGCTGCGGCCGGCGTTCACCGCGCCCCTGGAGGTGAGGCAGCCGATGTTCACCGGGGAGATGTTGAGCCCGCGGCCGGAGGTCATACCGGAGCGGTCGTGGATCGTCTCGATATCCATGGTCGACAAGTCCGGCCAGATCGTGGAGCAGGCGGAGATCGATCAGATCGACGCGACGTGCGGGCGGATGGAGAAGGGGATGACGGAGAAGGAGATTAGCGCGGCCTTTCTGGCCTGCCTAGGCGACAGGGAGTACACCCAGCGGTTCACGTACCACCCGCCGGACAGGCTGGTGAAGTTCCAGGCCATGGAGTCGGGGATATACGTCGGCGCGGCGGCGGCGCTGCTGGCGCTGGTCGTGGGCCTGGTCGTACGGAGAGCAAGGTAATGGGAGATTGGCCGCAGCGGGCATGGAGACTAACCGCAGAGAGTTACGATGTCGAAGAGTTAAATGAGGTGGTTGCCACAGAAATGCACCACCACATGATTTCTCCGCCGAGCTGCGCTCATTCGCCGAAACGCTTTCATAAGCTTTGCGTCCACTGCGGCCATGTTCTTCACGTCTTGAACGCGGCGCATAGGGCAATGACGCGGGCAAAAGCGCGGTGTTCGTCGCCCGCGCCTTTGACGTCGTGGAAGACGACGGCGAGGAGAGTGGCGGTGTAAAGCCGGTAGAGGATTTCGACGCTCCGGGGCATGCGGTCCGGCCAGTCGCCAGGGGCGCCGTAGCCGGACAGGAAGTCGTGGGTGAGGTAGCCGCACTCGTCGATGCGGGTGAGCTCCAGGGCGGGGTCGCCCATAAGGGCGTTGGACCAGTCTACGACGGCCTGTATGACGCCGTTGAGGGTGAGGATGTTGGCGGGGCGGATGTCCATGTGGAGGAGGCGCTCCCGGCCCGGCCAGCGGAGCATGTCGGTCATTTCGGCCTTTGGGGGCATGGCGAGGCGGACGCCGAATATGCGCTCGACGGCGCGGAAGCGCATGTCGAGCAGGTGGGCAAGTGTAAGTTCAAGGGTGGGCTCAGTCTGAGCGACTCGCCTGCCGCGCGGCGGCCGTATCTCGTGTATCGCTCGAACGATCTCGCCGACCTCGACCCAGGCCGGCGGCGAACCGTCGTGCTCAATGTACTCCGACACGATGAATCCGAAGTCCGTCTCCTCGTCCAGGTACGCGCCGAAGACCCGGTGGACGGGGACATCCGAGTTCTCGAACAGGCGGGAGACGGTACCCTCCTGCAGGAGCTGGTCGAAGGCGTCGATCTTGTCCTCAAGGTCGTTACTGACCCGGCGACGCTTGGGGACCTTGATTGCGACGTCGCCGAGCTGGGTGGAGGCGGCGCGGAAGACGTGACCATCCAAACCCTCTGCGAGGAAGCTGGCGCTTGCGACGCGCAGGTGTGGGAGGTGGTTGTCCAGGGCGGATTGGATGGCGGGGAGGATGTCGATGGGATAAGTCATGTGTGTGTGGTGCCTGGAAAGGCCTCAGAACCGAACGGGCGTAGCCCTCACCCCTCGCGCAAATCGAAGGGGAGAAACAAGGCGCCTGTCCCCCTCTGCCTTAACTCTGCGTCTCCCCTCTGCGAGCTCTGCGCTTAATTCCTTCCCTCACCGCCAGAAGAAGACGCGTTCGGCTGTGCCGCAGAGGACCTCCCTCCGCTGCGCTTCGGATAGAAAGTCCAGCCTGTCTCGAACGAGCGCGATCGAGTCCTCGTAGGTCTCGTGGACCAGCTGGTGAGGGGCGTCGCTACCCCACATGAGGCGCGATGTGCCGAAGGCGTCCACGAGGCTCTTGATGAGGGGCTTGAGGTCGTCGTGTGGTTTCGACTTCGCACCGAGGGCGTAGAAGGCGGAGACCTTCACAAAGACATTCGGGTACTTGGCCAGGCGGCACAACGCCTCGGTATCGGCGTCCGTGACGGGTCCGTCCGCGCCGACGCGCGCCATGTGGTCGATTACGACCGTTGTGTCCGGGTAGCGGGCGCACATGGCGGCGGTGTCATCCAGCCCTTGCGGGGATATCAGGAGGCAGACGGCCTGGCCGGTGTCCGCCGCCGCGGTAAACATGGCGGCGAATGCGGATGGGTTGTCCCAGCCCTTTGCGTAGTCCTTCTGCGGCACTATCCGGAACCCCGCGGCGCCTCTGTGCAGCGCCTCCTTTATCTGCGCGGCGACGTCCGGCGCCGCGTGGTCCAGTATCGGCGCGCCGCGGAAGACCGCAGGGAATCGCTCGATAGTGTCGAACAGGTACCGGTTGTCCGTCCCGTACTTGTTCGTCCCGACGATCAGGATGCGGCCTACGCGGGAAGGCCTCGCCCACCGCAGAAGCGTCTCCGGCGGGAAGTCTCGCGGCACGGCTGTAGCCGGGTCCATACCCTTGATGAAGGGGTAGCGGCCCGTGTCCGCCGTCCACACGTGCACGTGGGAATCGATGTACTCACGCATCGAAGCCATGGGACCCTCTCGGAGGTTAACCGCAGATTACTTGCCTAGATCGTCGCCTTTTCGAGGCGGATGAACCGCCCGCCGATAAGCCACTCCGCTACCAGGATGTTGCCGTTCTTGTCCACCGCAATCCCGTGGGGACTGTTGAACTTGCCCGGCTGCAGCAGCCTGGACCGGACTGGGTGGCCGTGCTCGTCCTTGTTGTTCGGCCAGCCATCGGCCGTCGCCACGGACTCATTCGCGCCGATGTAGCAAACGAAGTTGTCATTGATATCCACGAGCGTGATCCGCGCCTTCAGCTCGGCGATGACCATCGTCTGGCCGTGGGTCACGATGCCGCTGGGGCTGGTCATGAACTCCTTGCCGAACACGCGGCGGAACTTGCCGTCAAGCCCGTAGACCTGCACGCGGCCGTTCGAGCGGTCCGCGATGTACAGCTCCGGGTACCCCTTGCGACGGTCGATGCAGATGGAGTGAGGCGTGTTGAACTTTCCTGCCGAGCCCTCTTCACCCGTGATCGTGCTCAGATACTTGCCGTCCTTGCTGAATCGGTGGACCATGCTCTGGCCGTAGCCGTCCGCGACCCACACATCGCCGTTCCCACCGAGCCGCTCCTCGTTCACGGCCACCCAGGTGGGCATGTAGTTGCCCTTCTCATACGCCGGAAGAGGCGGTGTCGGCAGCTTCAGCAGCGATTGGCCGTCGAGAGTGGTCTTCACCGCCTGCCCGATCACCTGCGCCTGCACGGCCGGGTACTCGTAGCCAGACTTGGACATGCGCTTGCGGCCATTGTCCGCAATCCACAGCGCCTCCGCATCGCCCTCCTTCACGATCGTCATGCCGTGCGCATCGGCGAACCACCCTTGCCAGGAGCTCTTGAACACGCCGTTGCGGTCGAACCGCATCACGTTGCCGTCTTCCTGGTGGTAGGTAATAATGTCGCTCGTTTCGGATACGACGATGCCGTGGTGCGACCACCCCTTGCGTGCGCTCTCGGAGTCCGGCTGCTGCAGGAAGTTCTCCACCCATTCGTAGGTATGCTTTCCGGCGCCCACGCGAGGGTAGGGGCCGTGCTTGATGGCGTTGAGCACCTCGGCGACATGCCCGTCCGGCGTCACAATCGGCCATACCTTCTGCACCTTGCCGCCCTCGTCGATAAGGTACGTGATGCGCCGGATGCCCTGGCTGACCGCGCCCGTGTTCGCGTTCACCTTGTCGCCCCACACGCCGTACGCGTTGATGATCGACTTGTCGGTATCCGCCAGCAGCGGGAAGTTGAGGTTGAACTTCTGCGTGAACTTCTGGTGCGAGTCAACGTCGTCGGCGCTCACGCCCAGCACCACCGCGCCCGCGCGGCGAAGCTCGGCATCGGAGTCCCGGAAGCTGCACGCCTCCTTGGTGCACCCTGAGGTGTCGTCCTTGGGATAGAAGTACAGCACAACCTTCTTTCCCTTGAACTCGGACAGGGCAACCTTCTTGCCGTCGGTCTGGAGTACGGAAAAGTCAGGGGCCTTCGCGCCAACGTTGGGCATAGCCATCAGTTCAGCTCCTTTCAGAAGGGCAATCTGGGTAAATGTACAGGAAAGGGGCGGAGTGAGGGAAGAGGGGCCGGATTAACCCGCATAGGGCACTGGGATACGGTGACGAATCTCATCGCAGAGGGCGCAAAGGACGCAAAGATAAGACATGGGGAAGGTTAGGTTTGTGATGGGAATGGGTTGGGCGTGTCTTGGGAGGGCAGAGGGCGAAGCCCTTGCTGGGGTTCGGGGCGAAGCCCTGAGGTTGTACTTTTCCCCCTTTCAGACTGTAGCGATTGAAGGGGGTCCGGGGGATGTCCGAGGAGCAGCCCATATGCGAGTGTCGAAAGAAGAGCAACGGTTATTAAATAATGAAGCCGAATGGGCGGTTTATGCGTAGTATATGTATCTTACGTGTTGGGAAGTGCGGAGCTTGTCCGATGGCAGGCGTCTATGAAAGTACGGCGCCGCGTTCTGCTGGTCCTGTGCTCAATGCTTATGGCGCTGGTGGGGACGGCGTGCCCTCCGGAGGAGGGGGAACTGGAGGTGGGCGTCAAGTTCGACAAGCGGCCGAATGTCAATGAGCCGGTGGAGGTGACGGTCTCGGTCAAGGCGGTCGAGTCGACCTGGTGGCACGCGGCCGTCGTGGAAATAGCGTTGCCGCCGGGGGCGGTGTATATCCGGGGCCTGACGAGCAGCAGGTTCGAGGCGCTTGAGGAGGGTAACGTCCACGAGTTCACTGCGCCGGTTGTGTTCCCGAAGGAGGGGATGTGGCGGGTGGACGCCTACGCGGGCCAGGTGTGGCGCCCGGAGGGCTATCCGGTCCCGACTTTCCAGGGGTCGGGGTCTGTGCTCACGGCCGGGAGCGACGAGGCGAAGGTGCCTACATACCGGCCCTACCTGTCGCCGGGATCGGAGATGAACTTGGTGAACGAGAAGGAGACGCCCAGGCTTATCGTCATACAGAGCTTGGCCGACTTCGGGGAGATGGAGAGGGCGGGCATGTTGCGCAACGTCTCCCTGGCCAACTGGGACATGCGGCGGCACAAACTCTTTTCCAGGGCGGGCACCTTTTTGACGGACGAGATACGAAATGAGCGCATCTACCTGATGCTGGTGGACGCCAAGCGGCCGACGACTGGGTACCGGTACTCGCTCGATACGTGGACGCTGGACGGCGGGGAGTTGGGCAACCTTGCGTTAAACATTTCCACCGGCGAGCCAAGGCCGGAGTGGCAGGTGCAGGACAGGGCGGTATCGGCGTACCAGATGGTGCCGCTGCTGATCAGGGACTTCGACCTGGACGGCGTGCTGCACATTGGGGTGAACATCAATGGGAAGGAGGCTGGGTCCGTGGCGCTGGCCCACGACGGGCTCCAGGGGATTACGCTGGCGTCTTCGCGGGCTTTGCCGGGGTTCGAGGAGAACTTTCCCCAGCCGTTGGTGTTCGGGCAGAACCCGCTTGTTCCTTCGCCGACGCCCGCGCCGACCGCGACGAGCGTCCCGGGCTTTTCGCGTGAGCCGACGGAGATCAGCCTCAGCGACGCGGCTGACTTCACGCTCAGCGGAGGGCCGGGGGAGACGGTCTCGGGCAAGAGCATCGCCGTAGGGGACGTCAACGGAGACGGCGTGGGCGACCTAATAGTCGGCGCACCGTCCACGAGCTTCGACGGTAGAGCGAGGGCTGGGGCGGTGCACGTGCTTTTTGGGCCGGTCGAGGCGGGCGGCGTTATTGCGGAACGGTCGGACATAACGATCCGGGGGCGGGCTCAAGCGACCAACTCGGGGCCATTGTAGCAATTGCCGATATCGACGAAGACGGCGCGGACGACCTGATCGTGAGCGCGCCGTGGGCCTTCGTGCCCTATCACAAACCTGACGACACGGCGTTCAAGGAATTCATGCAACGGAAGGCGACGCCGAGCGGCGAGGTGTACGTGTTCTATGGACCGCTGACCGCCGGTATTTACGACATGGCTGACGGCTCCTCGGCAGGGACTACGTTCACGGGACGCCTTGCAGGCGATCACCACTACGGCATCGCCGCCGGTGACCTGGACGCGGACGGGTCGGTTGACATGGCCTTCGGCGTTCTTGGGATCACCGGAGACTGGGAAGAGAGCAGGACGGTCGTCAGGTTCGGCCCTCTTGCGGACGGGACGCACGACATTTCCGGCGCGACTGGAGATTCGGCGACGATTGTGTGGTCGGACGGCGCGGGATGGTCCGGCTACGGACTGGCGATCGGAGATATGAACGGGGACGTTTACGAAGACCTGGTGACGGCAGCGTCGCAAGGGGGGCCGGTGGCTACTATCGGGCGGGGCTCGTCTACGTGGTCCCCGGGCCTATCGGCGCGGGCGAGCCGGCCCTTTCTGAGGCTGCGACGACAACTGTCGCCGGAGCGTCGTGGCTGGACCAGGCCGGTCTGGCGGTGGCGATTGGGGACTACAACCGGGACGAGCTCAAGGACCTCGTTATTCTGTCGGGCGAAGGGGCCTACGTGCTTAACGGCCCTCTGAAGGCCGGCCGGTACAGTCTCCGGAAGTACTCGGATGTGGTATACCTCGGACTGCCGAAGAGCACCCGCGGCAGCGGCGGCGCCATGGGAGACATAAACGACGACGGCATCAGCGACCTCATCGTGGGCTCGCCTGTAGATACGGTGAACGGGAGCGTGAGCGCGGGGAGAGTGTATGTAATATTAGGCGAATAGTGAATTTGGAATCGCGAATCGTGAATTGGGGAGGGGCGGAGCCTGTCAGGGAGACTGTGAGTATGAGTTTGTCGCAACGCGTTCTGCTGGTTGTGTTGCTGGCGCTGATGGCGCTGGGATGGGCGGCGTGCGGGCGGATGGGCATAGGTGAGGAGGGGGACGGGTTGCGGCTGGAGCTGAGCGGTAGTCCAGACGTGAACGAGCCGTTCGAGGCGACGGTCTCATACAGGGCGACGGAGAGCATCGAGGGGCCGGTGGATGTGTGACTGGCGGTGCCCAGCAACGGCGCATTCATAAAGGGAGACATCAGGTGGCGCGGCGACAGGGTCCATGCCAGCCAGAAGGTTGAGTTCACCACGACGCTGGCAATGCTGGAGAGCGGCGGATATACGATAGAGGCCTTCGTGCAGTATCCGAACCTTGAGCTCCGGGACTTTCCATTCACTATGGACGCCGTTTCGGAGCACTTTTACATCGAGCAGAACGGGCGAAGCGGCACGCGCAACAGAGGAGAGGACGATTGGGTGGGGGAGTTTGCCTCCATGCGGCTACCGGCGAGCGCCAGCGAAATCGCCAATACGTCCGACACGCCGGTCGTCCTGATCATACAAGACCCGGGCGATCTGGAGGAGCTGAAGCGGGCCTGGCTGTTGCCGGAGGACTACGGCTTCTGGAACCATGTCCGGACCGTGGGCAACGACAGGGGATTCGCAGAGGGTCGGATATTCCTGCTTGTGGTGGACAGGAGGCGACCGACGACGGGCTACAGTCTCAACTCGGGGAGTATCGAGAACTATTCGGTCGGCAGCGGGTCGTGGGCCAGTGAGTACCCATACGTCGCCGCCTTTGTTTACGGGGCGCAGCCGCCAAGGTCGGGGTGGGAGGTGGAGGCGCGGGAGACATCGCCGTACTTCGTGGTCCCCATTGAACGCGGGACGTTCGGCCCCAACGGAGAGTTTGCGGTCTCCTTCTCAAGGACTCCTACGCCGTCGAGGACGTTTGCCTTACATCTGGACCGCACTACGAAGCGGGTTACGGTTGCAGACGACCTCGCGGGGGGAGAGAACACGTCGGTGGTGGAGGGCACGGATGTGATCAGGATTGCGCTGCCGGGGCTCACGGTGCCGAATCCTTAGCGCCTGGGTCCAACATCGGTGGGGGATCTGCGGGGCGTGGGCAACCGTGTGTTGGCAATGTCCGGCACCGTGTTACGGGTATTTCCGTGGGGTGGATTCGACACATGATTTGAATCTGCGTGTGTATGTGGCGACACCTTGACAGCATGCCGGTCCGCCTCTAACATTAGATATGCGCCACGGTAGCTCAGTTGGTAGAGCACGGCACTGAAAATGCCGGTGTCGTCAGTTCGATTCTGACCCGTGGCACCACTGTCTAACAGTGTGCTAGACTAAACCTGCCCGGAAGTGGCTCAGCGGTAGAGCATCTCCTTGCCAAGGAGAAGGTCGCGGGTTCAAATCCCGTCTTCCGGTCCACTGAAAACACAAAATGCCCCGATTCGTCGGGGCATTTTCTTTTCAATCGCACCGTGCAGTAAGATAATGGCCTTACATAAGCAGAAGCGGTGACCTATGCAGAAGTCCAATACTAACGCTCTGCTGCTCGCAGAATCAGAGCATTCCCGCGGCAACTCCTTTTGCCCGGAGTGCTTCGAAGGCGCCTGGCCCAGGCGGCACGAGCGGTGCGCCGGCTTGGTCCACGCGGAGTACACCGATGAGTGCTGCGAAGGGTATTGGCTGCGAGAGCTATGCGACTCCTGCCAAATTGACCAGACCATCTGGCTCGCGCGGCTCTCACTTCTCGCGCCCTGCGCGTAGCCTGCCCGCGCGCCCTGCCGGTGATACGCCGGCGGCTTTCCGGCAAGCCGCGCCCTCATTCGACCCACGAGGTGTGACCCTACGACAACCGAGATTCAAGTGCCCGCGAAGCCGAAGCTGCGCCCCGTTGACCCCAAGTGGGTCCAGCACCGGGGGCAGCCGTATCTTTTTCTACGCGACCCCCTGAAACTCTCCGAAAAGACCGTCCTGGTGCCGCAGTACCTGGTGCCCCTCCTCGCTCTCTGCGACGGGACGCGCGACCTTACGGCTCTGCGCACCTCCCTTGCCCTCCGCGCCGGCATAGAGTTGCCGCCGAGCCAGGTGAGGAAGTTCATCGCAGAGCTCGGCGCCGCGTTTGTGCTGGACAGCGACAAGTACCGTCAGGCCGCGGCGGACGCCCTATAGAGCTTCCGCGCCCAGCGGCACCGAAAGCTCTCCCACGCCGACGCAGTATATCCTTCCGACAAGCGCGCGCTGGCGGCGGCCCTGCAGCGGCACGGCACCGCACCGGCGCCTGAGCATGCAGACACGCGCAGGCTTGCGGGGGTTATCTCCCCGCACATTGACTACGAGCGCGGCGGCAAGAGCTACGCACAGATGTGGAACAGGGGCGCGGCGGCGTTGAAGGACGTTGAGCTGGCGATTATCTTCGGCACCGACCACGCGGGCGGCCCCGGCAGGCTCACGCCCACGCGACAGAACTATGCGACGCCGCTGGGGACGCTGCCGACGGACAGGGATATCGTGGACGGGCTAGCGGATGTTCTCGGCCCTTCGGAAGCCTTCGCGGAGGAACTCCACCACATTAACGAGCACTCAATCGAGCTGGCCGCGGTATGGTTCCACTACGCCGCCGGAGGCCGGACGGTCCCTGTTGTGCCCATCCTGTGCGGCTCGTTCCACCAGTTCATCACCGGCGAGGCCGGTCCGGGCCAGGACAGGGCGATCGGCGCTGCGGTGGACTACCTGAGGGAGGCCACAAAGGGGAAGAATACGATAGTCATCGCCGCCGGCGACCTCGCCCACGTGGGTCCGGCGTTCGGTGATCCCAACGCCCTCAACGCCGCGGCCAAAGCGGCGATCATGGACAAGGACTCCGCGTCCATTGAGGCGATTTGCGTCGGGGATGCCGACAGGTTCTTCGAGATCTCGCGGGCGGAGGAAGACCAGAAAAAGATATGCGGTCTCCCGCCGATCTACATGGCCCTCCGCTATCTGAACGGCGCCGCAAGAGGCGAGTCCATGGGTTACGATCAGTGCCCGGCAGACCAGCAAGCGGGGTCGATTGTGTCTATTGTGGGCGCACTGTTGTGGGGGCGGGAGCGGTAGTTGGTAGTTGGTAGTTGGTCAACAGCCAGATACAAAAAGACAGTGGCAGCGATTGATCGCCGCCCCTGTTACTTTCTGGCCAACCACTAACTACCAACTACTGCCCCCGCTTCTCCATTGGCACGTAGCTGCGTGCCTCTGGGCCCGTGTATATCTGGCGCGGGCGCGCGATCTTCTGCTCCGGGTCCGTTATCATCTCCCGCCACTGCGCCAGCCAGCCCACCGTGCGGCCGATGGCGAAGAGCACCGGGAACATTGCCGTTGGGAACCCGATCGCCTGGTAGATGATGCCTGAATAGAAGTCAACGTTCGGGTAAAGCTTGCGTTTGACGAAGTACTCGTCCTCCAGCGCGATGCGCTCCATCTCCAGCGCGATATCTATCAGCGGGTTGCGGCCGACCACCTGGAAGACCTGATCGGCTATCTGCTTGATGATCTTCGCGCGCGGGTCGTAGTTCTTGTAGACGCGGTGGCCGAAGCCCATCAACCGCTCTTCGCCGCTCTTGGCGCGCTTGATCGCCTCGGGGACCCTGTCCTTCGAGCCGATCTTCTGCAGCATCTTCACCACTTCCTCGTTCGCGCCGCCGTGAAGGGGGCCGTAGAGCGCGGCGCTCGCGGCGGCGATGGCGGAGAAGGGGTCTGCCTTGGAGCTGCCGACACTGCGCATAGCGTTCGCGCTGCAATTCTGCTCGTGGTCAGCATGCAGGATCAGAAGCACGTCCAGCGCGCGCTCTACCACCGGGTTCGGCTTGTACTCCACGTCCGCCATGGGGTGGAACAGCATATTAAGGAAGTTGCCGGGATAGGCGAGACGGTTGTCCGGATAGATGTACGGGAAACCCAGGCTGTGGCGGTAAGCAAACGCCGCAATTGTCGGCATCTTGGCGATGGCGCGATAGGTCTGCATCTCCCGGGACACCGGGTCGCCCACCAGGCGCGCGTCGGGGTAGAAGGTGGAGAGCGCCCCCACGGTGCTGAGGAAGATGCCCATCGGGTGGCCGTCGTAGCGGAACCCCTCCATGAACTTCTTGATGTTCTCATGGAGCATCGTGTGCATGGTAATGTTCCGGGTCCACTTCGCAAGCTCGGTCTTGTTCGGCAGCTCCCCGTAGATCAGCAGGTACGCCGTCTCCAGGTAAGTGGACTTCTCAGCAAGCTGCTCTATGGGGTAGCCACGATAGCGGAGGATGCCGGCGTCCCCATCGATGTACGTGATCGCGCTGCGGCAGGAGGCAGTGTTGTTGAACGCCGGGTCGTAGCTCATCAGCCCGAAATCGTCGTCCGTAACCCTGATCTGCCGTAAGTCTGTCGCCCTGATCGCCCCTTCCTGTATCGGGATTTCGTAAGTTTTTCCCGTGCGGTTATCGACAACGGTCAGGGTATTGGATGGCATCAGTGCCTCCGTGGGACGCGGGCCTTAGATTAGGGGAAGTCTAGCACTGTAGCTACGTAGCGGCAAGTACAGTATTCCTGCTGAACGGCTATGTGGCCTTTTTGCCGCCGATCTCCCTTTCAAGCCACATGGCCAGCCGGCTGTAGCTGATGGCGTCCTCAGTAGTCAAAGGCATACGTATCTTCGTATCGTGGGCCGCGCTGTTACGTAGTTGTCGCATCTTGTGGAGCAGGGAGACGGCTGTTGGGTTGACCGCCCCCGCGTCCGACAGGCGTTTGATGTTCTCGAAGGCGTCGGTCTCTTCGCCCTTTTCAACTAGCCGCAGGCGCTTCACGGCGAGATCGAGCTCGTTTTCGACGGGCGCCCACGCGAGAGGTATGGCGGCGCGCGGCGAAGCCTGCGCGACGGCCTTTATCTCCGGGTTAATGGTGATTGGCACATCGAACCCTGCACGCTCGGCGAACTCCACCAGGTCGCCCATGTAAGACCCGTTGCCGTTCTCTTCGGCCTCCTGCGCGGCCGCTTTCGTCTTTCGCTTCCGTTTGGCCGGTGGCTGTACTTCTATCTGCTCCTCGGGTTCTTCGACTTCGTCTTCCGGCGCCGGGTCCTTGTCTTCCGGCTCATGCACGTCCTGTATGAGCCTCCCTTTGCGGGCGGCCGGCCGGGGCTTCGTCCGCTTCACAATTGACGCAGGAGCGGCCTTGGTCTCCCGTTGCTCTTTCTTCTTGCTCTTATTCGAAAGGCCCCGCTTGGCGAGAGTGACGCGGACGAACGCGAGGAGGGCGAGGAACACTAGTATACCGGCAATGACAGCGAACTGTTGTGGCCCGAAGTCCATATTCTCTCAGACCGCCTGGCTGCGCGCGCGGCGCAAGGTTTAGAATCTGTCGCAAAGTTTCTCATGCGGGCATGTTCTTATTCAAGGTATGTCCAATGCCCCGCCAGTTGATTGACGGCGGAGTGGCACAGACTTACACTCGCAATAGGCCTATGTTCGCGTCAGCTCTGGAGGGGCGTCTCTATGCGGTACCGCAAGGTCTCTTACAGCTACAAAGTAGTGGTCCAGGACGCAGGGTCATACCCCATGCTCAGGCGCATGCACGCCTCCGGGTACACCCTCTCTCAGACCTGCTGGGTACCGGCAGCGGACGTGTACGAGACGGAGAGCTCCATTATCGTGACGGTGGAGCTCGCGGGCGTGAGCGAAGAGGACGCTGAGGTCACTCTCTACAACAATGCGCTCGTGGTCGAAGGCAACCGGACCCTGCCTCCGATGCCGGAGCAGGGGGCTTACCGGTCCGCCGGCATTCGCCAGGGGCAGTTCCGCGTGGAAATAGAGCTCTCGTCGCCGGTAGACCCGGACAGGGTTAATGCTGCGTACCAGAGCGGACTCCTGCAGATCACCTTGCCAAGGGCAAGAAGAGGCTAATTCATGACATCAGAGCAGCAGTCGGTCCCCCTTGGCCCGCCGCCAATCCCAGACGTTCTCCCGGTGTTGCCCGTGCGCAACACCGTTGTTTTCCCAATGGCTGTCGTGCCGCTGATGGTTGGACAGCCGCGATCGATCCGGCTGATCGACGACGTAATGCGCAGCAAGGACCGCATGATGGCCCTGGTGGCGCACGAGAAGGAGGCGCCCGCCCAGCCTTCGGTAGAGGAGCTGCCGAGCATCGGTACTGCCGTCGTCATCCTGCAGCTCGCAAGAGGCTCGGACGGCACTGTGGGGCTGATGATCCAGGGCGTGGAGCGCATCCGGGTCAACGAGTACGTGTCCAGCGAGCCGTACCCGAGTGCCCGAATTGAGCGCGCTCCCGCAATAGAGTCTTCCGGCGTGCAGGCTGAGGGGCTGGCGCGCGCGGTGGCAGACCTGTTCAAGGAGCTCGTGCGGCTCAGCGACGAGATGCCGGATGAGATGGTCCCCGTCATCGACGGTATGTCCGACGCCCACCAGATTGCCAACTTCGTCGCAGGGGCCACGCCCATCCAAACCTCTGTCCGCCAGGCAATCCTCGAAATGAACACCGTTGACGAGAAGCTTGAGAAGCTCGTCGACATTCTCCAGCACGAGCTCGCAGTCCGGCGGGTCAAGCAGAAGATCGCGACGGAATCGCAAAAGGAAATGAGCAAAGCCCAGCGAGAGTACGTGCTCCGCGAGCAGCTCAAGGCGATCCGCAAGGAGCTGGGCGAGGACGAGGGCGGCGAGCCGCAGATTGCGCAGCTTCGCAAGAAGATCGCAGAGGTGAAGATGCCACCCGAGGCGCGTCGCGAGGCCGAGCGCGAGCTATCACGGCTCTCGTCCATTCCTTCGGCATCCCCTGAGCACGGCATCATACAGACGTACCTGGACTGGATGGCCAACCTTCCATGGGGTAAGAAGACCGGCGGGGACATCGACATCAAGTTCGCCCGGCGCGTTCTGGATGAAGACCACTACGACCTTGAGAAGATCAAGGACAGGATTCTCGAGTACCTTGCGGTCAAAAAGCTGCGGCAGGACCGGCTGGCAGCCCAGGCGCCGCCTGCGGAAGGGCCGCAAACGGAAGCGCCGCACACGCTGACGCCCTCGGACGAGGTCGCACGCGAGCCGATCCTGTGCTTCGTCGGCCCCCAGGGCGTCGGCAAGACGAGCCTGGGACAGTCCATTGCCCGTGCGCTGGGCCGCAAGTTCATCCGTGTGTCGCTCGGCGGCGTGCACGACGAGGCGGAGATTCGCGGCCATCGCCGTACCTACATCGGCGCGCTGCCCGGCCGCGTCATCCAGAACCTCCGGCGCGCCGAGGCTATGGACCCGGTCTTCATGCTGGACGAGATAGACAAGGTCTCCGCGGACTGGCGCGGCGACCCGTCGTCGGCGCTGCTTGAAGTGCTGGACCCCGCGCAGAACCACAGCTTCATGGACAACTACCTGGGGGTGTCGTTCGACCTGTCGCAGGTGCTCTTCATTGCGACTGCGAACACGCTGGACACGATAGCCGCGCCTCTCCGTGACCGCATGGAGGTGCTGCAGCTCTCCGGGTACACGGACGAGGAGAAGACGTCCATCGCGGAGAAGTACCTTGTTCCCAAGCAGATGAAGGCGCACGCGCTGGGCGAGGACGAGATCATGTTCCGGCGGGAGGCCATTCGCTCCATTATCCGGGGCTACACCCGCGAGGCCGGCGTGCGCAACCTGGACCGCGAGGTGGCTAACATCTGCCGCAAGGTCGCGCGAGACATCGCCGAAGGCGGCCAGGCAAAGACGACAATCGACACTGCTGCGGTTGTGAAGTACCTCGGACGCCCGCGCTTCGAGGACGAGGTCTCCGAGCGCACGGAGCGTCCTGGTGTGGCGACCGGCATGGCGTGGACACCCGTCGGCGGAGACATCCTGTTCGTCGAGGCGGCGCTGATGCCGGCTCACGAGGAGAAGCTCATCATAACCGGCATGCTCGGGGATGTCATGCGGGAGAGCGCGCAGGCGGCGCTATCGTACGTGCGATCCAGCGCCGCCGCCATTGGCGTGCGCCCGGAGGTCTTCGAAAACAAGGCCGTGCACGTCCACGTCCCGGCCGGCGCGATCCCCAAGGACGGACCATCCGCGGGCGTCACCATCGCGACGGCAGTGGCGTCCCTGGTCACGGGCCGGTGCGTCCGGAGCGACGTGGCGATGACCGGCGAGATCACGCTGCGCGGCAAGGTGCTCCCGGTGGGCGGCATCAAGGAAAAGGTCCTGGCGGCGCACCGCGCGGGGCTCAAGACGATCATCCTGCCCAAGCGCAACGAGCGCGACATCGACGACATTCCGCCGGAGCTGCGCGACACCCTGAAGGTCGTGCTTGCCGACACGGTAAGCGAGGTGCTGGATAACGCGCTGGAGGCCGCCAAAACGCGGACGCGGAAGTCGGCGGAGACAAAGGTGGAGGCGGCGGGGTGAAGAGACATCTCTCACCCCGGCCCTCTCTCTTCCCGATGGTGCATACGGGATCTTCGACCGTGCACGGAGAGAGAGGGGGCAGGGCCAACAGCCGCCCAGCCATAGCCCTTACCCTTTGCGCAGGGCCGCAAAGGCCTGTCCCTCGGGGAGAGGAGGAAGAGCCACCCATCCACATCCACCCCGGTCACCTTCTCTGTCGCCCAAAGCGGCGACATCTCCCCCGTCACGAGGAGAAAGGAAAAGGGCGAAACCGTCTCTGTCCCGCAAAGCCGTGACATCTCCCCCTGAGGGGGAGAAACAAATCCGGGAAATGGAAGCCGGTGTCAGGATCGACGATCGGGCCTCCGGCCCGATAACTTGGGAGTCTGAGGGCCTTGCCCTCAGTGGGGTACGGGGCGAAGCCCCGAGCCGGGGTCTGGGGCGGAGCCCAAGATTCTTCATTGATTCTTTCCCCTTCCGCCGAAGGCAGGAAGGGGACAGGGGATGGTCCGAAGCCTGCACAGGGCGCCTGCGTCGGGGAACAGGGCGAGCTCGCCAATGGACCGAGGGCCGGCCGCCGGCGTTACGGCACTATGGACAAACTCATCTGGAAGGTAGGCCACATCCTGTGCCGGCGCGGGCTGGTGGCGGAGGCATGCGAGCTGCGGTTCGTGTCGCTGGACGACGCGGCTGGGCGGGAGGCGCAGCGGGCGAGCGCGGCGCTGGTGGTGGACAGGCTGCGGAGGGAGCGGTCCATAGACGACGCGGTGTGCGCGGAACTGATGGCGACGCTGGCGTCGGGGCGGGATGACGTGGCGGTGTAGGGAGCGAGTCGATATCTGCAGGAGCCTTAGTAAGCAGAGGGCGGTCGGAATCCCGGCCGCCCTCTGCTGTTCTATTTCAGGCGCTTGGTGAAGAATAGGCAGAGGCCGTCGTTGACGACCACTGTATCGCCGTAGATGGCGTGTTTGCCGTTCTGGTATAGGCCGCGGCCGTCCGGGATGTAGCCGCGCCTGACGTAGAGGCGGTGCGCGTCGCCGTAGCCGGGGTCCAGCCCGACGCCGATGCCCGCTACCGGAGAGCGCTCGGCGATTGCGTTCTCCGCAGCGTCCATCAGGACGGCGCCGATGCCTTTGCGCCGATGGCTGGGAAGGACGTTGAAGTCGACGATCTCCGGAATGCCGGCGTCGCGGAAGGGCGGGTAGGGGGAGCGCCAGACGACGGTCAGGTAACCAACGGGCGTGTCGTTGAGGATGGCGACGAGGACGGACCGATCTCCGGTGGCGCTCTCGTTCCAGTAGCGCTGGAAGAGGGCTACGGTTTTGTTGCGAGGGTCGGTGGCGGAGAACGCTCGGGCGAGATCATCCACGTCGCGGCGCTGGAGGGGGCGGATTGTGGGAAAGTCGGGGCTGAGGACGTTCAATGGGACTCCTTCGCCCTTGCCCACACCCGCGCCTGCAGTTCCTGAGCTTGGGGGTGTTTGCGCTCGGCCAGGTACCGGGCGGCCTGGTGGGCGATGTCTACATCGCGGTTGTCGCACAGCCTCACGAGCGCGGCGTTCGTTTCTTCCGACACATAGGTCCTGAGGTTTATGAGTCCTCGCAGGCACTCCTGGACATCCTCAGATTCCGTGAGGTCGTGCAGCGTGGCAATGTGATTCCGGCGGATCACGTCCGGGTCGTCGCTGTCCGGGGCGAGCGCCGGGCTGAGCTCAGGGATCGCATCTACAAGGCGGTCGTGCTCTTCATGGGTCAGGAACATGGTGGTGAAGTCCTCGCGTGAGCACATCTCCAGCCACCTGGAGCCGTCTTTGCGATAGATCGTGAGGTCTTCCGGAAGGCCTAGCAGATACCAGTCGTCTATGCATTCGGCCACGGGCTTGAGGATTTCGGCGCACTCGCGGCTGTAGCGATGCTTGAATATGGTCCTTGGACGGTAACCTTCTTCGGTGTGCACGTAGGTCTTCTCGTGAAACGGCTTCAGTTTGCCGAATAGCTCGAGTGTCGTGGTGGTCAACCTGAGCTCGTCGCCGCCGCAATGGGGGACGGCGCTGAAGGAGATGGTGGGGCAGACGTCGACGGCGTAGTCGAGGAGGCGGTAGTAGGGCTCGCCCACGAGGCGTTTGATGAACGTGTATTCGATGCGGTTGTGTTGGTCGGGCATGGCGGCGTGTGGTTTGGGTTGGGGTGTGAGGGATTGGATGCCAAAATAGGGGAAAGGGTGCGGTGAAGGGGCGGCCGCTGTGGGCAGTGAGCCGTGGGCCGGTCCGGGAGCCGGCAGCCTTAGCCCTCACCGTCGCCGAGAGCGGCGACACCTCTCCCTCGGGGAGAGGAGGAAGAGCCTCCCAGCCTATCACCACCCCAGTCACCCTCTCTGTCGCCCGGAGCGGCGACATCTCCCCCATCGAGGGGGAGAAACAGGATCCCAAATCCCCCTCTCCGTCTTACCTTTGCGTGCTTTGCGAACTCTGCGATTAATCTTCCTCTCTTAAGCTCCTCCGCCGCGCATGGTTAGGGCTATGCGGCGCCGCTCCAGGTCTACCGAGACCACCGTTACCATTACCTTCTGGGCCACTTTCACCACATCGGCCGGGTTTTTGACGTATTTGTCGGCGAGCTGGGAGATGTGGACGAGGCCGTCCTGGTGGACGCCGACGTCTACGAATACGCCGAAGGCTGTGATGTTGGTGACGATGCCGGGGAGCTTCATGCCGGGGCGGAGGTCTTCGGGTTTCTGGACGTCCGCGAACTTGAACTCCTCGAAGGTCTCGCGGGGGTCGCGGCCGGGCTTGGCGAGCTCCGCGCGGATGTCTACGAGGGTGGGCATGCCGGTGGTGGGCGTGACGTAGCGTTTGAGGTCCAGGGTGGCCTGGCGCTCGGGGCTGCGCATGAGCTCGGCGACGGTGCAGCCCAGGTCCTTGGCCATGGCCTCGACGATGGGGTAGCTCTCCGGGTGGACGGCGCTGGCGTCGAGCGGGTTGGCGGCATCGCGGATGCGGAGGAAGCCAGCGGCCTGCTCGAAGGCTTTGGGGCCGAGGCGCGGGACTTTGCGGAGCTCTTTCCGCGAATTGAAGGGGCCGTTCGCGCCCACGTAGTCCACGATGTTCTGGGCGAGCTGGGGTCCGAGGCCGGAGACGTGGGTGAGGAGCTGCTTGCTGGCGGTGTTGACCTCCACGCCGACGGCGTTGACGCAGCTCACGACCACATCGTTCAGGCCGCCGGCGAGGGCGGGCTGGTCGACATCGTGCTGGTACTGGCCGACGCCGATGGACTTGGGGTCTATCTTGACCAGCTCGGCGAGGGGGTCCATGAGGCGGCGGCCGATGGAGACTGCGCCGCGCACGGTGATATCGTGGTTGGGGAACTCCTCGCGGGCGACGTCCGAGGCGGAGTAGACGGACGCGCCCGACTCGTTGACCATGACGATCGCGATGTCCTTGCCGAGGTCCAGGGCGCGGACGAACGCCTCCGTCTCGCGGCTGGCGGTGCCGTTGCCGATGGCGACGGCCTCGATTTTGAACTTCTTGACGAGCGCCTTCACCTTGTCGGCGGCCTCCTTAATTTTGGCCTCGGAGGCCTGGAGGTAGACGACATCGTTGTGGGCCATGCGGCCCTGCTTATCCAGGCAGACGAGCTTGCAGCCGGTGCGGTAGCCAGGGTCGATGGCGAGCACATTCCTCTGGCCCAGGGGCGCGGCGAGGAGGATCTGGCGCAGGTTCTCCTTGAAGACGCGGATGGCATCCAGGTCCGCATGGTCCTTGGTAAACTGGCGGACCTCCGTCTCCATCGACGGCGAGAGGAGGCGGGCGAGGCTGTCCGCGGCGGCCTCGCGCACCTGGCGGGCGGCCGGGCTTTCGCCCTTGACGACGAGCTGCTCGACGGCGAACATCGCCTCGCCCTCGGGGGCGACGGTCTTGAGGGTCAGGAAGCCCTCGTTCTCGCCGCGGCGCATCGCGAGGACGCGGTGGGATGGGGCCGTCGCGACGTTCTCGTCCCACTCGAAGTAGTCGCGGTACTTCGCGCCGTCGGCCTCCTTGCCCTCGACCATCCGGCAGACGAATACGCCCTTTGTGACGTACAGCTCGCGGAGCTTCGCGCGGACATCCGCGTTCTCGCTGACCCACTCCGCGATAATATCGCGCGCGCCGGCGAGCGCCTCATCCTGGTCGGCGACACCCTTCTCGGCGCTGACGAAGGCGGCGGCCTCCGCGAACGGGTTGGTATTGCGCTGCTGGGCGTAGATGAGCATGGCGAGGGGCTCAAGGCCCTTCTCGCGGGCGATGGTGGCGCGGGTGCGGCGCTTGGGCTTGTAGGGGATGTAGACATCCTCCAGCGCGGCCATCGTCTCGGCGGCCATGACATCGGCCTTGAGCGCGTCCGTCAGGAGGTTGCGCTCCTCAAGGGACTTCAGGATCGCCTTGCGGCGCTTGTCGAGCTCGCGGAGCTGGCCTACGCGGTCGCGGATGGCGGTGATGGCCACCTCGTCCAGGCTGCCGGTGACCTCCTTGCGGTAGCGGGCGATGAAGGGTACGGTAGCATCGCCGTCGAGCAGTCCGACGGTGGCGTCCACCTGCTGCGGTCGGACGGCGAGCTCGGCAGCGATTTTGGCGGCGCAGGTCTGGGTCATGGCGTGCACCGTGAAAGGAGAGTTGAACGTATCCATCATGCGGCGGAGGAGGGGAGAGGTCAAGGGAAAATTATGAGTTACAAGTTACGAATTACGAGTTGAACAGCCGGGGATTACGCGCAGAGGTCGCGGAGGGCGGAGAGGGGATGTCCGAGGGCGGTGGGCGCGTGACGGCGTAGGATCGGAGCGCGAGGTTGGCTGGGGATGAGGGCGGCGTGCGTAGGGCCGGCGCCCCCGACCTCTCTCCCCCTAGCCCCCTCTCTCCAATTTCAGAGAGAGGGGGGACCGATCCCTGAGGGCTTCGCCCTCAAACTCCCATCGCCCGGGTTGCGTACAGGCAAACCCGGCGAGCAGTACAGGCGCGATGAATCGCGCAGGCTACAGAAATCAGCAGTCCCGAGTAAATTGGGGCGGGTTCGTGATTTGTTAACGGTGACGGGTTGCCTAGAAGAGGATCTGTACCTCTTTGACGGTGTCGCCATCGACTACCTGGAGCTTGCCGCCTTTTACCTTTTGCTCCAGGAACCAGTCGTAGATACGGAGGGCGTTTCGTACGACCTCCGCGTTGGTGGAGGCGTCCGAGCGCTCGCGGATTCGCATGAGCCTCTCGTGGGCCTCGGGGGAGAAATCGAGCTGGAGGCGGAGCCGCTTGGCTGCCTCTCCCTCCGCTGTCACACCTCTTCTAAGCTTCGTCGTCATGTTAATTACTCCTTTTCCGTCTCGGCAAGGAGTCCGAACTTATTCAATTTAGCTCCTCACCTCGAACTTGCGGTGCTTGTGCCTCCGGCCAGGAGGCGAATTCTGTGATGTGCTCTACCTCTTCGATGCCGTCCCGCGCGGGCCGGGGTGGCGATATGACTCTCGTCCGCACCTTTATGGGCGCGAGGTCCGGTATTGTGTCGTATTCATCCGCAGGCAGGGTAGTGTCGAGCGTGTTCCTGGCCGCGTTTGAGTCGTTACCTTCTAGAATAATCATAATCTGTCCCCGTCACTTGTGTCTGCGACGACGGCGCCCTGCGGCCAGGGCCTGATCTGCTCGATCGGAATATTCAGTTGTGACCCGGCAGGCCGGGGAGAGGTGCTGATGAGCAGCACCGTAAGGGCTTTAAGGTCCTCTATTGTCTCGCAAGAGAAGACCTCAACGCTTATGATATTTGGAGTCGAATTCCTTCCGCACATGCTTTTGTTTCTCCTGAGAATCTGCCGCGTAACCGTATGGACGAGGTGTTGTGGCTGGCGTGATAAGCCATGACGGCGCCGGCCATACCGGGGCGGTTGAAACCCATTCGAAACGTATTGGACTGTTTGCGCTGAGACATTGGGACCCTCCCAAGGATGAAATACGGCTCCATTATGGTCATTAGAAGCGCACGTGTCAAGACGGGATGAGGGGGATTTTGGGGGGTACGGGGTACGGGGTACAGGGTACGGGGACAGCCGAACAGCATGCACCCTCACCCGACCGGCCAGGGCGCCGGTCGACCTCTCCCGTCGAGGGAGAGGTAAGAATGGGGCAGAACTGCCGTGGCCCTCATCCGCCGCGGCGGACCCAGAGCGGCAAAGGCCTCTGCCTCGGGGAGGAGGGAGACCCGCCTGACTTACCCAACCCCGGTCACCCTCTCTGTCCCGCAAAGCCGGGACATCTCCCCCATCGAGGGGGAGAAAGAAGATGGGGCAGGAATCATGGATAAGGATCGAATCTGAGCCGAAGGCTCAGCAGGGAGTCTGTGGGCTTCGCCCTCACCCCGATTCCATCGGGGCCTTCTCTCTGAAGTCGGAGAGATGGGGTTAGGTGAAGAAAGGTAGTCGCGGGGTCCGACAGGCTGCTTAGGGCTTGGCGCGGCGGCCGCCACGGCGTTGGGCGGCGTCCCTGGGGGTGGCGTTTTCAGGCTTCTTGCGGTTGTCGTATGCGGGAGCGGAGCGCTCTGTGGAGCGCTTTGCGCCCTGGCCGGACCCTTTGCCTATCGGTGAGCGCGGTAGCTCCGTGGGTATGGGCGGGCGGCCCTTCGCGCCGCCGGCAGGACGGCTGTAGGGCCGGTCCGGCGCGCCGCGGGAGGCGCTGTTGCGGCGGGGGCCGGGGCCCCCGCGGGAGGCGCCGCCTTGCGGGCGAGTGGAGCGACGGG
>VGZY01000015.1 GCA_016872355.1 SAR202 cluster bacterium
CGGACTATGTGACCCTGTACTTCGAAGACGGGACGGACAACCTCTACCACCCTGGCAACAAGTCCAAGAAGTACCGCAGCGTCAGCTTCATAGACCCTGCCTACTGGAACGCTGTAATGGGCCAGTAAGACCGGTTAACGGTGGAATATAACAGGGGCCGCGACTCGCGAGTCGCGGCCCCTGTTGCTTTCCTACGCCAGCGGCACCACGGCAGAGGACCAGAAAAAGGGAACGCTATTGTCCCGGTTTTGTGGGTCCCTGGATAAGAGAAAGGCCCCTTGCACTTTGGTCAAGGGGCCTCAAAATCAGATCAACAAGCAACTGCCTGCTAAGGCCACATCATCGCTTGCTGTACTGCTTGGCCTTGCGGGCGCGCTTCAGACCGTACTTCTTGCTCTCCTTCTCACGAGAATCGCGGGTGATGAAGCCCGCCTTCTTGAGAGATGCGCGGAGGTTGGGGTCTGCCGTCTCGAGAGCGCGGGCGATGCCGTGCCGCAGGGCCCCGGCCTGGCTGACGACGCCGCCGCCGTCTACCTTGGCAACGACCCTGAACTGCCCGACCGTGTCTGTGACTTTGAAAGGGGATGTAATCACGGTCTGCCACTGCTCCCAGGGGAAGGCCTCTTCAAACGGCTTGCCGTTCACAACGATGGGGCCGCGCTCCATATATACCCTAACGCGGGCTACAGCTGTCTTGCGCCGGCCGGTCCCATAATAGTAGCTCTGCTGGTTCACCTGGGCCTCCTAGGATGCCGAAGCCGTGGCAGGCGTCTCGGACGGCTGCGCGGCCTTGTTTGATGCGTTGACCTGGGCGGCGTGCGGGTGCTCGCTGCCGGTGTAGATCTTGACACGTGAGAGCATGTTCTTCCCGACTGCGTTCTTGGGAAGCATTCCCTTGATGGAGTGCTTAAGTACGCGAGCAGGGTACTTGGTATGCAGCTCGGCCAGTGTCTGCGTCTTCAGACCGCCGTGGAAGCCGCTGTGCCGGTAGTAGACCTTCTTGTCCAGCTTGGCGCCGGTGACCTGTATCTTCTCCGCGTTGATCACCACCACGAAGTCGCCGGTGTTCAGGTACGGCACATAGCTTGGCTTGTTCTTGCCCGTGAGCAGCGTTGCGATCTCGGTCGAGAGCCGTCCGAGGTTCTTGCCTGACGCATCCACAACGTGCCACGCAGCCTTAACGTCCGAGACCCGTGTCCAGTGCGGATGTATGTTCGTTGCCATCTGTCTCACCAACCTTTAAGCGGAAATCGTCGTAATTTACCCTGATTAGACAGAGGCCTTCCGGAGGAAGCGCTCGCGCCACGCAATCTACCGGCGTCCTGTCTATCATCGCTTTTAACTGGACCGGGGTGATTTTCCCCAGTCCCACATCCACCAGCGCGCCGGCCATACGGCGCACCTGGTGCGGCAGGAAGGCGTTCCCTTCGACCTCAAAGGTCAGCAGGGGAGGCTGCGTAACCACGCCGGCCTCAAACACTTCCCTGACGGTGCTTGCGTCCCTGCGCGCCAAAGGGGCCGCAAAACCTGCAAAGTCGTGCACACCTTCGAACATCGCCGCCCCAGTCCGCATAGCCCCCACATCCAGCCGGGCTGATACGTGATGCGTGATTCGCCTGAGGAGGGGCGATCTGGCCGCAGCGCAGTATATCACATACCTGTACCTGCGGCTTCGGGCATGCCGCCGCGGATCGAAATCATCCGGAGCGGCGCCCACCCATTTCACTGATATGTCGGCTGGCAGGTAGTGATTAAGCGCCTTTTGGAACGTCGCCAGCCCATGCCGCGACGAGGTGTCGAACGCTACGACCTGGCCCAGGGCGTGTACCCCGGCGTCAGTTCTCCCCGCCCCTTTAACTCTTACAAATTCCCCGGTGAGGTTGTTAATTGCCCTCTCGAGTTGCTGTTGGACCGAGGGGGCTTTCGCCTGGTGCTGGAAACCGCTGTAGGCGGTGCCGTCGTACTCGACTACCAGCGCGAGCCTCATCTCATTAGCCTTGATTTCTACTTGCCTTCCGGCACCAGCTCAAGAATGGCCATCGGCGCGGCATCGCCCTTGCGCGGCTCGGTCTTCATGATGCGGGTGTACCCACCCGGCCGCGTCTTGTAGCGCGGGCCGATCACTTCGAACAGCTTCGTCACTACCTTCTCGTCGGTGATGACCGCAGCGACCATGCGGCGATCGTGCAGCGTGCCACCCTTGCTGCGGGTTATGAGCTTCTCCGCCATGCGGCGGATCTCTTTGGCCTTGGGCTCGGTGGTCTGTATTGACTCGTGCTGAATGAGGGAGGCTACCCCCAGCTTCAGTATTGCAATTCTTTCGTTGGTTGGGCGTCCCAGCTTTCGCCCTGAAAGACCGTGTCTCACGTCTAGTCTCCTGGTTCTACGCCTTGGTTGTCTCTGCGCCGAGCTCCGCCGCGTCTTATTTCTCTTCCTGCTGGTTCTCCGGGTCTATCTCCGCGGGCAGCAGGTTCATCTCGCGCAGCCTGTCATAGAGTTCGTTCAGTGACTTCTCGCCGAAGTTCCTGATCTGGAGGAGCGCTGACCGCTTCATCTCCAGCACCTGCCCCACCTTGTCTATACCTGCGCGCTTCAGGCAGTTCAGAGTCCTGGACGAAAGGTCAAGCCTCTCCACAGGGACGTTGTACTGCTCCGGTGAGATCTTGAGGCGAATGGGTGTGCCCTCTTCGCTGCTTTCGGACGCCTTCTGCGCATTCGCGAACAGGAAGAACTGGTCGACCAGAATCTTACCGGCCTGGCGCAGAGCGTCCACGGGCGCGATCGATCCGTCGGTCCAGATTTCAAGCGTCAGCCGCTCGAAATCAGTGCGATGGCCCACGCGCACCGGCTCAACCTTGTAGTTGACCTTGCGAACGGGGCTGAAGATAGCATCCACCGGCAGGACGCCAATCGGCAGGCCGTCGCCGCGCGAGGCCTCGGAATAGCCTTTGCCGCGCTCTACGTTGAACTCAACGGAGAGATTTGCATCGTCCGAGTCCAGCGTTGCCAGATGAAGCTCCGGGTTAACGATCTCGAACTCGGAGGAGGCCATGATGTCCCCGGCGCTGACCTCGCCTTGCCCCGCAACTTCAAGGCGGAGCTTGCCCCTCCGGTCCACTTCGGACTTCAGGCGAATGCCCTTAACGTTCAGGAGAAAATCGGAGACCTGCTCCTTGACGTGGGGAATGGTGGCGTACTCGTGAAGGACGCTGTCTATCTTCACCCAGGTGATAGCGGTTCCGGGGAGCGAGCTGAACAGCACGCGCCTCAGCGGGGCGCCCAACGTGTTGCCGTAGCCCTGGGGAAGGGGCTCCGCGACAAATTTCCCATACCGGTCGTCGGCATCGACGACCTTGATCTGGGAAACAGGATCGCGTCCCTGTTCCTCGGCCGAAGCATCCTTAAAGGCAAAAGACTGGAAATTTACCATATCGTTAGGAACTCCTGTCAGTCAAAGCCGCGGAGTTGGAGATAAGTTCAAGACTACCGGTTATAGGACTCTACGATCAGGCGCGGCTCAATGCCGGTGTCGTTCTCCGAAACGTCCGGGAGGGAAAGCACTTCACCCTTGAGTGCCGCGGCATCTATCTTGAGCCAGCGGGGAACGGAATGCTTTGCCGTGCCGTCCGTCAACTGCTGGATAAACGCCGGAACGACGCCTTCTTCCACTTCCGCCCAGGCGATAACGTCGCCGGGCCGGACCAGGTAGGACGGGATATCCACCCTGCGACCGTTTACGGTGAAGTGGCCGTGGTTTACCAGCTCCCTCGCCTGCTTGCGGGAGTCCGCGAATGAAAGGCGATAGATGGTGTTGTCCAGCCGTCGCTCCAGGATCTGCAGGAGAATCTCGCCGGTGATACCCGTGTTCTCCCTGGCGTTCTCAAAGTACCGGCGGAACTGCCGCTCAAGAATGCCGTAGGTGAACTTTGCCTTCTGCTTCTCGCGGAGCTGGACGGCCCAGTCGGACGTCCGCCTTCGCTTGGGCTGGTGAGGGCCGGGGGTGCGCTTGCGGCGCTCTACAGCGCACTTGGGCGTGTAGCACCGGGTGCCCTTCAGGAAGAGCTTCTCGCCTATTCGGCGGCACTGACGGCAGGATGGATCAATGTATCGTGCCATATGAGCCTGTTTACAGGACCTCCTCAAAACTCCGGACAGCGGATTCACCGCTTTACGCGCGCTGGCTCGAATGCTCAGGCGCTCTGCTCTCCCGTTTACGTAGAGAGCATTTCGTAATCAAACCCCTCTTTACGCACCCTCAGGTCGTAGTAAACCAGGCTGAGCCCGATCCCGACGACAGGAGGCGCCAACGCAGCGTTCGCCGCCGCCACCACCAGCTCAACCGGCAACGGAAACCCGCCGCCGACGGCGTCTACTCCAACAATCGCCATTGCGGCCATCACCGGAAGCATCAGAACGATGCCTACGCCGATTGCCGCCGCCAGCAGGACAAGTGATGCGGCAAGCAGCCTGAATGCGTTCCCACCGACAAGATGCACGCTGCGCCCGATGGCTGCCGGCGCGGGCAACCCTTCGATGGTCGCTGCCTGGACCGCCGTGACCATGTGTACCGCCAGGACCACAAAGGTCGGAAACAGTACAGCAGCGACAGCGACGGTTGCAGGGAGGGACATCGACGTGCCACCGGCCCTATCGGCCACCAGCAGCGCGCCCTGCACCCCCATCCACAGCAACCAGAATGCCAGAGCCACAAGGACCAGCGGCACCGAATGCCTTACTGCCCGCCGGTAGCTCCAACCGACACTAATGTTGTTAATTGAGTAGCTCTGCCCTACGGCCACCGTCATCGCGGCAAGCGCGAAGACCAGAGCTGCTATCATCCCAAAATTCGCTGCCGCCCCGATTACCGGCCCCCAACCCACGGTGGCGCTCACCACCGTCTGGATGGCTGTAGCCGGGACGAGCACAACGGCGGAAATCCCGAGGAAGGCCCCAAATGACCTGCCATACAGCCTGAACGACTCGTTCAAGATGGCGCTTAGACCCATCGGTCTGACAGCCGTCTTCCCGGCCTCGGCTCCGCCTTCATAGATGCTCAAACCGGTCTAGACGCGGCGGCGCTTGCGGGGCCTGCAGCCGTTGTGCGGCACCGGCGTAAGGTCGCGGATGCTGGTCACGTGGATACCGGATGCCTGGAGCGAGCGGATGGCCGACTCGCGCCCGGCGCCCGGGCCCCTGACGAAGACCTCGACCTGCCGGAGACCCTGCTCCATGCCCTTCTTGGCCGTGGCCTCGGCGGCGCGCTGCGCAGCGAACGCCGTGGACTTCCTGGAGCCCTTGAACCCTACACCGCCGGCACTGCCCCATGCGAGCACATTGCCCTGCGGGTCGGTGAGTGTGATCATTGTGTTGTTAAATGTGGACTGCACGTACGCGCGTCCAACCGGAATCGACTTGCGCTCTTTGCGTCGCGTCCTGGGTGCCCTTGGCATCGTTCGCCTCTTTCAAAAACTACTTGCGAGTTACCTGCTTCTTGCCCGCTACAGGTATGCGGCGGCCGCGCTTGGCCCTGGCGTTCGTCTTGGTCCTCTGCCCACGAACGGGCAGCCCGCGGCGGTGGCGAATACCCCTGTATGCGCCGACCTCGATAAGGCGGCGGATATTCAGGTTGACCTCCCTGCGAAGATCGCCCTCTACCTTCTTGCCGTGGTCGACGATGTCCCTGATGCGGGTGAGCTCAGTCTCCGTCAGGTCCTTGACCCTCGGGTTGTTCTGGATCCCCGCCTTGGAGAGAATATCCAGGGCCTGGTACTCGCCAATGCCGTAGATACTCTGCAAGGCCACATGGACACGCTTGCCGTCAGGTATGTTAACGCCGGATACAATCGCCATTATTTACTCCCAAAGGAAAGCCGGTGAGGCTAACCCTGCCTCTGCTTGTGCTTCAGATTCGTGCAAATAATCATGACGCGGCCGTGCCTCCGGATAACCCGGCACTTGGCGCAACGCGTCTTTACCGAAGCCGAAATCTTCATCGTCATTCTCCATCGGTACCAGTTTCAATAAGCCGGCCTGCGTTCAGGCCCAACTTGTGCGGCAACCCTCGGTATCGGCCTATCGGAATCTATAAGTAATCCTGCCACGGCTGAGGTCGTAAGGCGAGAGCTCAACGAGAACCCTGTCGCCGGGCAGCACCCTTATGTAGTTCATTCGAATCTTGCCAGAGACGTAAGCCAACACTTCGTGGCCATTCGCCAGCTCTACCTTGAAGGTCGCGTCTCGCAGGGACTCCGTTACCCTGCCCTCTACTTCTATCGCTTCCTTCTTTGACATATCACTCCCTGCCGACGACACCCTGCAGGGCCGTCAGCACTTCGACTCCATTCTCTGTAATGGCGACCGTGTCCTCAAAGTGCGCCGAGATGGTCCCGTCGGCGGTCACCACCGTCCAGCCGTCCTTGAGAACTTTTGTCTGCCAACCGCCTATGTTAAGCATCGGCTCGATAGCGAGGACCATCCCGACCTTCAGCAGCGGCCCCCGTCCGGCAATGCCGTAGTTGGGGACCTGCGGGTCCTCGTGCAGGGCGCGGCCGATCCCATGCCCGACGTACTCCCTGACTACTCCGTACCCGCGTGTCTCTGCGTATTCCTGTACCGCGGCGGCGATATCCCCGATGCGGTTCCCGGGCTGCACCTGCGCGATCCCCGCCAGGAGCGAGTCTCTCGTCACGTCCATCAGGCGCTGCGCTTCGGGCGAGACTTTCCCGACCCCTACAGTTACAGCGCTGTCCGAGTGGAACCCACCGACCACGGCGCCGAAGTCCAGGCTGACGACGTCGCCTTCCTTCAGCACCCTGCCGGACGGGATCCCGTGAACGATCTCTTCATTGAAAGATACACAGATCGTGGCAGGAAAACCCCTGTACCCTTTGAACGAGGGTACGGCCCCCATTCGCCGGATCTCTTTCTCCGCGATCTGGTCGAGCTCACGTGACGTGACGCCCGGTCTGACCGCCTGGAGCACCTTCGCCTTCGTTTGGGCGACGACCTTGCCGGCCGCCCGCATCAACTCTATCTCTTTTGGAGACTTTAGCGTGATGCCGTCCGGCTTGGATGCCCCGATTCGTGCTGCGTAATTAATGACACTCTCCCGGACCTGGCCCTTTGACATGAACACGTGCAAAGGCGCCTTCAAAAAAGGCACCGCTATCGATCATAGCACACGCTATCTTCAAAGTCGCGTCTAACTTGCCCGGTACCGCAGCCGGAAACAAAAGTATACATCCTCGGCGCAGGAATGCAACATCTTTGCCGCCGGGGATGTTATCTCTTGACTGCCCCGATGAGGTCCTGTCCGACCTCTTCGATAGACCTTTCGCCGTTGATCTCCCGCAGAACCCCGGCCTTCTTGTAGTACGCCACAAGAGGCGCCGTGTCCTGGAGGTACACCACTTTAATCCGGTGCTTTACCGCCTCGGGCTTATCGTCCTCGCGCTGGTAAAGCTCACCACCGCAGGCATCGCACACTCCCGCCTTCTTAGGCGGGGCCGTGTTAACGTTATAGACTGCCTGACAGGACCTGCATACCCTGCGACCGGACAGGCGACGAACGAGTTCGTCTTCGCTCACCTTTATGTAAAGCACCCGGTTAATCCCGCCCTTGCCCTTGAGTGCCGCATCGAGCGCCTGCGCCTGGGGGAGAGTCCGCGGAAAGCCGTCCAGCAGAAAACCGCCGTTCTTCGCGTTCTTCTCAATCCAGTCCATCACCATCTTGATGGTGACCTCATCCGGGACCAGAGCGCCTTTGTCCATGTAGGACTTCGCGAGCTGGCCCAGTTCAGTGTTCTTTGCCCGATGCTCGCGAAACAGGTCGCCGGAGGCAACCTTCGGAATCTTCAGATGCTCGGCGATTCTTGACGCCTGGGTGCCTTTTCCCGCGCCCGGGGGTCCAACAAGGATGACTTTCAACTGTCCTGTCTCTAATTGGTGTTTGGCTACGGGAACTACTTGATGAACCCTTCGTAGTTCCTCATCAAAAGCTGAGCCTCAAGCTGCCGCATCGTGTCCAGCGCAACTCCCACCATAATGAGCAGGCTCGTGCTGCTCAAGGTGAGCGCGCGAATGTCGGTAATAAGCGTCACAAAGAACGGCATCACCGCGATGATTCCCAGGAACAGCGCGCCTCCCCAGGTGATGCGGAGAATGACCTTATTGAGATAGTCCTGCGTGGGCTCGCCAGGCCGAATGCCCGGTATGAAGCCGCCGTTGCGCTGGAGCGTCTCCGCCAGGTTCTGCTGCTGGAAGATGATTAGCGTGTAGAAGAAGGTAAAGACCACCACCAGGATAAAGACGGCGATCCAGTACACCCCGCCTTGAGGATCGAAGGTGGTCGTAAAGAAGCCCGCCAGCCTCTCGAAGATCGACGGGTTGGCTTCCCCGGGAGCGGCCCTGAAGTAGCTTGCGACCGTCACCGGGAGGATGATGATCGAGAAGGCGAAGATCAGAGGGATCATGCCGGCGGAGTTGACCTTCAATGGGAGGAACGTCGCGCCGCTCTGCCTCTGCATCCTGCCGCCGCGGAAAATGCTGCGCCCGTACTGGACGGGGATGCGCCTGACCGCCTCGGTAAACCATACAATCACAAAGATGAGTGCGAAACCGAACACCGCGAGCATAATGAGACCGCGAGTTTGGCCCGGCTCGAGGAAGCTCTGGCCGATGAGCTGGGGGAACTGCGCGACGATGCCACCGAAGATGATGATCGAGACGCCGTTGCCGAGGCCGCGCTCCGTAATGAGCTCGCCCAGCCATACCAGGAACATTGTGCCCGCAACCAGGGAGGCCATAATCGCCGCCGTCTGCAGGTTAAGTCCGAAGTCCACGCCGGGGAGAACGTTTGACTGCCGCAGGATTGTGAGCTGGCCCCACCCCTGGAACAGCGCGACAGGAACGGCCAGGTAGTGCGTGATCTGGTTTATCCGCTGGCGACCGTATTCGCCCTCCTGGGATATCGCCTTTAGCCTGGGAACAATCGGTATCATAATCTGCACCACGATAGACGCAGTAATATAGGGATAAACGCCAAGCGCGGCGATGCTCAGATTAGAGAGAGCGCCGCCGCTGAACAGGTCCAGGAAGCCCAGTAGCGCCTGCTGCTCAAAGGCCTGGTTGAGCGCCTGAACGTCCACTCCGGGCACAGGAACGTGCGCAACGAAGCGGAAGACCACGAGCATCGCGAGCGTGAACAAAATCTTCGCCCTGAGGTCGGGTATGCGCCACGCGGCCAATACCGACTGCAGGAGCTGCGGCTTTGTTATATCTGACCTGGCAGCCTGGCTCTGGCGTACCACTAGCTGATCTCCCTGACGCTGCCGCCGGCAGCTTCAATCTTCTGTCGTGCGGACCCGGTGAATTTCTGGGCCTCCACCACCAGAGGAACGCTCAACTCCCCACGGCCCAGGACCTTCACCGGCTTTTTGGCATCCTTCAGGATGCCGGCTTCAGCCAGGATCTTCGCGGTAACCTCGACATTGGCGGCAAACCCGCCAAGCTGGTCCACGTTAATCTCGCTGTACTCCACGCGAAACTTGTTTGTAAAGCCGCGCAGGCGGGGCATTGCCTTGATTATGGGGAGCTGGCCGCCCTCGAAGCCGGGCCTCATCTGCCCACCGCTCCGGGCCTTCTGTCCCTTCATGCCGCGGCCGGAGTAGCTGCCGCTACCGCTGCCGTCGCCGCGACCTACGCGCTTTCGGTCTTTCTTTGCGCCCTCTGCGGGCTTGAGATCGTGCAATCGCATCTTGTGTTATTCCAGGGTAGATTGTCTACTCGATCGGCTTGATGTTGACCAGGTGAGCGACCTTTGAGATCGCTCCGCGGATGGCCGGGGTGTCCTCGTGCTCCACCGTCTGGTGAAGCTTTCGAAGGCCCAGGCTCTCCACAGTCCTTCTCTGACCGGCATCGTAGCCGGTCGCGCTTTTGACGTACGTTACAGCGATCTTAGCCATTCTGAGCTGCCACCTGTTGCTGTTGCTGCTGAGGGGGCTGGGCCTGGGGCGGCCTCGGCTTCCTCTGCCCCTGCTTGGGCTGGCGTCGCACCGGCGGGTTCTCCACGAGCTGCCTGCGCTTCGCGAGCACCTCCTGGGGGTCCTTGAGCATCGCCAGCCCGTTGAAAGCGGCCTTGACCGCGTTGACCGGGTTGGTGCTGCCGCGGGCCTTGGTAAGAATGTCCTTCACACCGGCAAGCTCAACCACCGCGCGGACCGCGCCGCCGGCGATAACGCCGGTGCCCGGGCCGGCCGGCTTGAGCATTACCTGGGAGGCGTCCGCGTAAGCTACGACCTCATGCGGAATTGTGCTGCCCTTGAGCGGCACGCGTATCATGTTCTTCTTTGCCTCGACCACGCCCTTGCGCACGGCATCGGGTACGGCGTCTGCCTTGCCCATGCCTACGCCAACGTGGCCGGCGCCGTCGCCGATGACCACCACAGCGCTGAAGCTAAGGTGGCGACCGCCCTTCACAACCTTGGCGACGCGGGAAATCTTCACTACACGCTCTGAGAGGGCCAGTGCCTCCGGATTGATTCTCTCTTGCTGGGTCACCATTAGAAGGAAAGACCTCCCTTGCGCGCCGCGTCCGCGACGGCCTTGATACGGCCATGGTACAGGTACCCGCCGCGGTCGAACACCACCGCCGACACGCCCTGGGCCTTCGCCCTCACGGCGACCAGCTTGCCCACCATCTCAGAGACCTTGACCTTCTTCTGGCCATCGGCCTTGGACTTGACGTCGCCTTCCATGCTGGAAGCTGCTGCCAGCGTCACACCCTTCGTATCGTCGATGACCTGGGCATAGATGTGGTTCAGGCTTCGGAAGACCGCGAGCCTTGGCCTATCGGCCGTGCCCTTTACTTTGCGGCGCACCCTCTGGTGGCGTGCCACCCGTCGCGCCGTGCTGGAACCTTCCCTGGACATTGCTACGCAGCCCTCCTGGCGCTCTTGCCCGGCTTCAGCCGGACCTGCTCGCCAACATATCGGATGCCCTTGCCTGTGTAGGCATTGGGCGGCTTAACTCCACGTATCTTCGCGGCCAGCTGGCCGACTACCTGCCTGTCGATGCCCTTCACGTGCACCTTGGTAGTGCCCTCAACCTCGAGGGTAACGCCGGCGACCGGTTGGACATCAACGGTGTGGCTGTACATCAGGCTCAGGCTGACGCCCTTGCCGGATGGCTGCACTCGATAGCCGACGCCGACAAGCTCCAGCGACTTGGTGTAACCCTGGCTCGCGCCGGTCACCATGTTGGCTATCAGTGCGCGTGTCAGTCCGTGCACCGCCTTGTGGCCTCGCTCATCGGACGGCCGCTGCACTTTGATGGATGCCTTGTCGGCCGTGATCTTCATCTCGGGGTTGAATGACTGGGTGAGAGTGCCCTTCGGCCCCTTCACGGTCACTTCACTGCCCTTCACTGTGGCCTCAACACCCTTTGGGAGTGCGATGGCCAGATTACCTATCCTGGACATTATCGGCTCCTTACCAAACGTAGCAGAGCAGCTCTCCGCCGACGCCTTCGCGCCACGCGGACTTGCCCGTCATCACGCCCTTGGACGTGGAGAGTACGGCTACACCCATGCCGCCGTAGTACCTGGGAATCTCGCCCTTGCGCACGTACACCCGCAGGCCGGGGCGGCTGACCCTTTTGATACCTGTGATTGCGGACTCTTCTTTGCCGCGATAGTGGAGGTACACTTTGATGGCGCCCTGGACGTTCTGGCCCTGGCTCACCTCGAAGTCCTCGATAAAGCCCTCTTCCTTGAGGATCTTGGCCAAAGACGAGTTCATATTGGACGCAGGCACCGTGACCGATTCGTGGCGCACGGCCACGGCGTTACGAATGCGCGTCAGCATATCTGCGATGGGGTCTGTAGCTACTGCCATTGCGTCTCCCTGATCCGCCTGTCACTGTTCGCCGGGCCACGGCCCGGCAGGATTCATTACCAGCTGGCCTTGCGCACTCCAGGAAGCATCCCGGTGAGCGCCATTTCCCTGAAGCATATGCGGCAGAGGCCGGCGTGCCTGATGTAGGCGCGAGGCCTGCCACACCGGTTGCAGCGGTTATGGTACCTTACGGCGAACCGCTGTGGCTTCTTCCACCGTGCTATCTTGGATTCCTTAGCCAAAGTGCGTGCTCCCTGCTAACTTCTCTTGATTGTCAAAATTACTACGCGGCGCGCTTCCCGGAGCCCACGGACTTCTCGAAAGGCATTCCCAGAAGCTCCATGAGCCTGAAGCCTTCGCGGTCCGACGCGGCTGTAGTTACGATCACGATCTGAAGGCCGCGCATCCTGTCGATCGAGTTGTACTCGATCTCCGGGAACATAACCTGCTCCTTGAGTCCGAGGGCGTAATTGCCGCGCCCGTCGAAGGCGTTCCGCGGGACGCCGCGGAAGTCGCGGATTCTCGGCAGCGCGGAGCTGACGAGCCTGTCGTAAAACTCGTACATCCTGCGACCGCGGAGGGTAACGGTGATGCCCATGGGCATCCCCTGCCTGATCTTGAAGGTCGCGATTGACTTGCGGGCGCGAGTCGTTATCGGCTTCTGCCCGGTGATAGTGGTGATGTCCTTCGTCGCAGCCTCAACGGCCTTGGCGTTCGTGATTGCTTCCGCGCCGATGCCAACGTTCACGATGATCTTCTCAAGCCTGGGAATCTGCATCGTGCTGGAGTAGCCGAATTCCTTGAAGAGGGTTGCGGCTACCTCGTCCTTGTACCTGACCGCCAGCCTGGCGGGAGGAAGAGGACCCTTGCGCTCGGGAATGGGCGCCGATTCAGGCTTGGCAGCCCTGGGGGTCTTTGCGCCACCCTTGGCCTGCTCACCCTTCTGCTGGCCCTTCGCGGGGGCCTCTGACTTGGCAGCCTCAGCCTTGGGAGAGTCGGCAGCAGCCTCAGAACGCTTTGCAGCGCCGCCCTTGGCGCCGTCGGACTTTGGAGCCTTCTTGCTCTTGGTGTTATCTGCGTTCTGTTCAGTAGTCACTCGATCACTTCCTTGCACTGTTTGCAGACCCTGGCCTTGGTGCCGTCCGCAAGCTTGCGATGACCAACCCTGGTCGGCTTGCTGCAGTGTGTGCAAACAAGCATAACGTTGGCGGCCAGGAGGGGCATCTCCTTCTGGATGATGCCGGCCTGGCGGACCGTGGCAGACGCCTTGGCGTGCCGGGAAACCATGTTAACGCCCTCAACGAGCACCTTGCCGTGCTTCGGAAGGACCTGCTGCACCTTGCCCTGCTTGCCGCGATCTCGTCCGCGCAGCACCAGGACGGTATCTTCTTTCCTGACGTTCATGTTTACAGGACCTCCGGAGCGAGGGAGACGATCCTCATGAAGTTCTTGTCGCGCAGCTCCCTGGCCACCGGCCCGAAGATGCGCGTGCCGCGAGGCATCAGCTCATCGTTGATGAGCACAGCGGCGTTGTCATCGAACTTGATGTAGGACCCGTCCGGCCTGCGGTATTCCTTGGTGGTCCTCACAATGACGGCCTTCACCACGTCGCCCTCCTTGACGGCGGCGGCGGGCACGGCCTCGCGGACGGAGGCAACGATCACGTCACCAAGGGTGGCGTACACGCGGCCTGAGCCGCCCGGCACGCCGATACACCTGATGACCTTTGCGCCGGAATTATCGGCGACCTTCAATCGGCTATACTGCTGAATCACTTTCGTAGCTCCTGGTGCGCCGTGCCGTTAGGCCTTGGCGGCGCCTTCCGGCGTGGTAGTCGTTGCCTCGACCGGCTGCTCTTGGGGCACTCCGAGCTCGTCCGGCTGTATCTCCGCGATATCGCCCGCGGTCACAACCTCGACGACGCTCCAGCGCTTCGTCTTGGAGAGCGGCCGGGTCTCGCGAATGCGGACGACGTCGCCTGTCTTGGATATCTTGGCCTCATCGTGCGCCTTGAACCGCGTCCTGCGCCGGACGGCCTTCTTGTAGACCGGGTGGACCCTGCGCCACTCGACCTCTACAACGACCGTCTTCTCCATCTTGTCGCTGACGACTGTGCCGACCCTGACTTTGCGTCTTTCAAAGCTCATCTTGCGGTCCTCGCCAGCTCCCTTTCTCGGATCACGGTGTTGATGCGCGCAATCCTCTTGCGGATCTTGCTGATTTCGTGCACGTTGGCCAGCTGCATGGTGGCGGCGCGGAAGCGCAGGTTCATCTGATCCTTGCGCGACTCCACCAGCTCCGTGGCCAGATCGGCATCACCCAATGCTCTGATATCGTCGATTTCCATCTGTATCTCTTCCTCCTCCCCCTGAGGGAGAGGCCTTCGGGGCCTGTGCCGGCCCCGGCATGGTGAGGTCTAGTAAATGCTACTCGTGCGCCGAGACTACCCGGCAGTCCATTGGTAGCTTGTTTGAAGCCAGTTTCAGGGCCTCGCGGGCATCGCTCTCAGGAATGCCGGACACCTCGAACAGCATCCTGCCCGGTAGGACTACTGCAACCCAGTGGTCAACGGCGCCTTTACCGCCGCCCATGCGTGTTTCGGCAGGGCGAGCGGAGACGGACTTGTCCGGAAAGATCCTGATCCAGATCTTGCCGCCCTTGCGGGCGTAGCGGGTGATGACGCGGCGGGCCGCCTCAATCTGCCTGGAGGAAACCCAGGCAGACTCCGTGGCCTTGAGTCCAAACGCACCGAAGTTCATCCCGCTTCCGGCTACCGCGATGCCCTTGCGGCGCCCGCGGTGCTTATTGCGGTATTTAACTCTCTTTGGCTGCAGCATTTGCTGTACCCTCTTGCTCGGTCTTCGCAGGAGCGGAGGTCGCATCGAGCGCCGCGGTGACAGCGTCCACCTGCTTGCGCTGCGGCAGGACCTCTCCCTTGAAAATCCATACTTTCACGCCGATGCGACCGAAACCGGTATGCGCCTCGGCGATCGCGAAATCGATGTCTGCGCGGAGGGTGTGCAGAGGAACCCTGCCCTCCATGGCCTTCTCAGTGCGCGCAATCTCCCCGCCACCGAGGCGGCCGCCCGCGACGACCTTGATGCCCTTCGCCCCGGACTGCATAGTCCTCGTTACGGCCTGCTTGATGGCCCTGCGGAACGCCACGCGCCGCTCGAGCTGGTCTGCGATGTTCCTGGCCACCAGGTAAGCATCCAACTCGGCCTGGCGGATATCCTGAATGTTCAGGCGGATACGCCGGCTGGTGAGCTTTTCGAGCTCCTTGCGCAGCTCTTCAACCTTTTGGCCGCCGCGGCCGATCACGATGCCCGGGCGGGCCGTGTGGATGGTAATCACCACATCGTTCGAGCCCCGCTCGATATCGACCCTGGAAATGCCGGCGTCGTCCTTGTTGGACGTTACGGCCTTCCGGATGGCCATGTCTTCTTTGACAAGCCCGCGGTACTCTTTCTGCTTGTCAGCGAACCACTTGGCCTTCCAATCGGAAGTGATCCCGAGCCGGAACCCTACTGGATGAGTCTTATTTCCCAAGCTACTTGGCCTCCTGGTCAACCACGACCGTGACGTGGCTATTCCTGCGGTGAATTCGGGTGCCGCGGCCGCGGGCGCGAGCACGGAAGCGCACCGTGCGGGGGCCTTCGTTGGCATAGATCTCCACGATCTTCAGGTCTGCCGTCCGAGTGACCATTTCGTTCTCGGCGTTCGCCGTCGCGGACTTCACAACCTTGGCGATCTGGGCGGCGGCGGGAGAGGGGTTGAACGCCAGAATGTTCATGGCGTCCTGGACCTTCTTGCCCCTGACCATGTCGATGATCAGCCCCATCTTGCGGGCCGAAATACCTGTGTTTTTAGCTGTCGCTGTTGCAGCCACTGTCCCTGACCTCTGCCACTTTCCTAGGACGGCGAAGTGGTCTTCTCTGATTTCGAGGAATGCCCGCGGAACGTCCTGGTGGGGGCGAACTCGCCGAGGCGATGGCCAACCATGTTCTCCGTGATGAACAGGGGAACATGGCGGCGGCCGTCATGAATAGCTATCGTAAGGCCAAGCATATCGGGGACGATCATAGATGCCCGGGACCAGGTGCGGATCACAGCCTTGCTGTTCGCGCGCCGGGTGCTCTCCACCTTCTTGGCGAGATTTGCGTCTACGTATGGCCCCTTCTTAACTGACCTGGACATGTAAGTCTCTAGCCTCCAGCTATTCTACCGATTGTGAGTTCTGCGGCTCAATATGTACTTGCTCGTGGACTTGTTCCGGCGCGTCTTCTTGCCGAGAGTAGGCTTGCCCCACGGGCTCTTCGGGCTTGACATGCCTATGGGTGAGCGGCCCTCACCACCGCCGTGCGGGTGAGCATTAGGCGCCATGGCCACACCGCGTACCGACGGCCGGATACCCAGGTGGCGCTTGCGGCCGGCCTTGCCGAGCTTGATGTTCTTGTGGTCCACCGCGCCTACCTGGCCGACGGTGGCGTTGCAGTCCGCCAGGACCCGGCGTACCTCGCCGGAGGGAAGGCGGAGGAGAGCGTAGCCGCCCTCTTTCGCCAGCACCTGGACGCCTGCGCCAGCGCTGCGAGCGAGTTGAGCGCCCTTGCCGGGCTTCAGCTCCACGCTGTGAACGATCGTGCCGGTGGGGATTGCCCTGAGCGGCAACGTGTTACCTGTCTTGATGTCCGCGCCCTCGCCGGTCTCAATCTTGTCGCCGACATTCATGCCGACAGCAGCAACAATGTACCGCCAATCGCCATCGACATACTTGATAAGAGCGAGCCTGGCAGACCGGTTCGGGTCGTACTCGATCGCGTCCACCTGCCCGACTACGCCCGGCTTGTCGCGCCGGTAGTCGACAATGCGGACCTGCCTCTTGTGGCCGCCGCCGCGATGGCGCACAGTCACCCGCCCGGTGTCCGTCGCCCTGCCCGCCCGCTTGGCGTTATTGGCGATGAGCGACTTCTTCTTGGGCTTCGACCGGGTCAGCTCCTCAAACGTCTGGAGGACCGCGCCGCGGCGTCCCGGAGATGTTGGCTTGAATGTCTTTAGTGGCATTTACACACCCTCGAACAGCGTGATCTTATCGCCCTGCTTCAGGGTGACGATCGCCTTTTTCCAAGACTTCGCGTAGCGGATCTTCGGGCCGAACCGCTTGGCCTTGCCGCGCATCGTCACGGTGTTGACCTTGACGACCTTTACGTTGAAGGCCTTCTCCACGGCGGACTCAATATCCAGCTTGGTCGCATGAGAGGCGACCTCAAAGGCATACCGGCCCTGCTCCTGGAGAAGAGTGGACTTCTCAGTAATGATCGGCCTCTTCAGAATCTCAAAGCTCTGCATATGTTCCTATGCCTGTGCGTCCGCAGCGGCGGACTTTTTCTTGCCGCGCACCAGCGGGCCGCCCCATAGCGACTCCACCTTGCGGACAGCGTCAACCGTCATGACAAGCTTCTCGTGCTTCATCAGGTCCAGCGAGTTAAGCTGGGCGGCCGGCAGAAGCTTCACGCCCGCAATATTGTGGGCGGAGCGGATTACCTGTTCGCTGGCACCGTCCCCGACGAAGAGCGTCCTGGAAGACGCGACGCCCAGGGCGCCCAGCACCTTGGCGACCTCTTTGGTCTTGGGCTGCTCGATGGCGAGCGCCTCAACGACGACCAGGTTGCCTTCCTTGACCTTATCGGACAGAGTCATCGTTAAGGCAGCGCGCCTTACCCTCTTGGGAGTGTACTGGCGGTAGCTCCGAGGCGTGGGTCCGAAGACCACTCCGCCGTGCCTCCACTGGGGAGCGCGGATGGAGCCCTGGCGGGCGCCGCCGGTATGCTTCTGCGGGCGCGGCTTCTTGCCGCCGCCGGATACTTCCACCCGGTTCTTGGTCTTGTGCGTCCCCTGGCGTGCGTTGGCCTGGTAGCCGACGATTACCTGGTGAACGAGGTAGGCGTTCATCGGGACCGCGAAAACGTCGTCGCGGACCTCGATCGTCCCTACTTCATTGCCTTCGATATTCTTCAGATTGATTTCCACGCCTGCCTACCCCTTCTTCCGGGTCTTGCGGATGGACTTCCTGATCCTGACGATGCTATTGGTCGCACCAGGAACGCCGCCCCTGACGAAGAGCAGGTTGCGCTCGTTGTCCACGCTGATGACGTACATGTTCTTTACAGTGTGCTTGGAGTCACCCATGTGGCCGGCCATGCGAAGGCCCTTGATGACGTGGCCGGGCCACGTGCCGGAGCCGATCGAACCCGGATGGCGCTGGCGGTCGGACTGACCGTGCGTCCGCGGGCCGCCGTGGAAGCCGTGCCTGCGAACGACGCCCTGGTAGCCGCGGCCCTTGATAAGGCCGATGGCGTCCACCTGGTCGCCCGCCTCGAAGATGTCGACCTTGATCTCCTGCCCAACCTGGTACTGCGACGGGTCTTCCGTGCGCAGCTCGCCAAGGTGGCGGAAGTTCTTGCCGACGGGCTTGAGGTGGCCCTTGGCCGGCTTGCTCAGCTTCTTGGCCTCGTCGAAGCCAATCTGTACCGCCCCGTACCCATCCTTGTCAGGAGTCTTTACCTGGGTGACGGTGCACGGCCCAATCTGGATAGCGGTGACCGCCACAACGGCCCCGTCTTCCAGGAACATCTGGGTCATTCCGATTTTCTTGCCGATCAGTTCTGTTACAGGCATGTTCTTTGCTTCTACAGCTTGATTGAGATATCAACGCCCGCGGGGACGTTGAGCCTGGTCAACGAGTCGATCGTCTTCGACGTCGGGTCCAGGATGTCTATGAGCCGGTTGTGGGTCCTGAGCTCGAAGTGCTCCCGGGAGTCCTTGTCGATGTGCGGCGAGCGGATAACGCAGAACCGCTTGATCGTCGTGGGGAGGGGCACTGGACCCGCAACCCGCGCGCCGGTCCTCTCGGCGGCCTCAACGATGTGGGCCGCGGACAGGTCCAGGATTCTGTGATCGAACGCCTTCAGGATGATGCGGATCTTCTGCTTATTGACCATTTTCCACCATTAGTAGACTGACGACGCCACTATGCCGTCTTCGCGGCGATCACGGAGGCAGGCGCCTCTTCGTAGCTTTCGAACTCCATCGTGTAAGAGGCCCGGCCCTGGGTCAGCGACCGGATCGTGTTCGCATAGCCGAACGCCTCGCCGAGGGGCACGTTGGCGCGAACGACCTGGGTGTCGCCCAGACCCTCGATACCGCGGATGTTGGCGCGCCTGCGGCTAAGGTCGCCGAGAATGTCACCCAGGAAGTCCCCGGGCGTGGTAACCTCGAGCTTCATCACCGGCTCCAGGATCACAGGCTTGGCCTTTGAAAGGGCCGCCTTCGCGCCTATCTGCGCCGCAGCGCGGAATGCCATTTCAGACGAGTCAACGTCGTGGTAGCTGCCGTCAACCAGGCGGAACAGCACGTCCACGACAGGGTAGCCACCGAGCGGGCCGGCGGTAAGAGCATCGACGACGCCCTTCTGCACGGCCGGGAAGAACTCTTTGGGAACGGAGCCGCCCTTGACGGCCTCGACGAACTTGTAGCCCTCGCCGCGAGGCAGGGGCTCGACCTCAAGCCACACGTGGCCGTACTGGCCGTGACCGCCGGACTGCTTGACCAGCCGGCCCTCGGCCCTCGCCGCCTGGCGAATGGCCTCGCGGTACGCGACCCTGGGCCGGCCGACGTTGGCCTCAACCTTGAACTCGCGCTTCATGCGGTCGACAATGATCTCCAGGTGAAGCTCACCCATGCCGGACATGACAGTCTGGCCGGTCTCATCGTCGTAGCGGATCTTGAGCGTCGGGTCCTCGGACGCCAGCTTGTTCAGCGCCTCGCCGAGCTTCTCCTGGTCCACCCTGCTCTTCGGCTCGATGGCCACGGAGATGACGGGCTCAGGGAAATTGATAGACTCGAGCTGGATGATTGAATTCTCGTCGCACAGCGTGTCGCCGGTGCCGGTATCCTTCGCGCCCACGCAGGCCGCGATCTGGCCCGTGCCGATCTCGCTGATATCCTCGCGCCGGTCGGCGTGCATCTTGACCAGGCGGCCAAGGCGCTCGCGCTTGCCGGTCGTGGCGTTGTAGACGGAGGAGCCGGACTTGATAGTGCCGGAGTACACACGAATGTAAACGAGGCGACCGATGAACGGATCGGAGACGACCTTGAAAGCAAGGGCGGAGAAAGGCTCGCTGTCGGCGGCCTTTCGCACCAGGTCCGCTCCGGAGCGAGGGTCCTTGCCCTCGGCAGCGGGAACGTCGAGCGGAGACGGCAGGTAAGAAACCACTGCGTCAAGTATTGCCTGCACCCCGCGATGGCGCAGCGCGCTGCCGCACATTACCGGGACGATCTTGTTGTGGCAGACTGCCTTGCGGAGAGCAGCTTTCAGCTCGTCCTCAGAGATCTGCTCACCTTCAAGGAACTTCACTATCAGAGCATCGTCCGTCTCCGCAATCTTCTCAATCATGCGATCGCGGTACAACTTGATCTGCGCCTTCATATCCTCCGGGACCTGGGTCTCAATGGGAGGAGTGGGGTTGTCGTCAATGAATAGCCATGCCTTCTGCTCTATCAGGTCCACATATCCTTCGAACTTGTCTTCGGAGCCGATGGGTAGCTGAATGGCTACCGGGTTGGCGCGGAGCCTGTGGATGATGCTGTCGATGGCCTTCTGGTAGTTGGCGCCCACCCTGTCCATCTTGTTGATGAAACAGATCCTTGGGACCTTGTACTTGTCGGCCTGGCGCCACACAGTCTCGGACTGGGGCTGCACGCCAGCGACTGCGTCGAAGATAACGACGCCGCCGTCGAGGACGCGGAGGGACCGCTCCACCTCGGCCGTGAAGTCCACGTGGCCCGGGGTGTCGATAACGTTGATGTCGTAGCCCTTCCACTCGGCGTTCGTCGCGGCGGACATAATCGTGATGCCGCGCTCGCGCTCCTGCGCCATGAAGTCGGTCGTCGTGGTGCCCTCATCAACGTTGCCCACCTTGTGGATGCGGCCCGTGAAGAACAGCACGCGCTCTGTGACGGTCGTCTTGCCGGCGTCGATATGCGCGATAAAGCCGATGTTTCGTATCCTGCTAAGCTTCGTTGTCGTGTTAGTGGTCATGTTCCTACTTCAACTTACAAGGGCAGCATCGGACCCGGACGGGCTGTCGCCCCGCATCCTCTCCTACCACCGATAGTGCACGAACGCGCGGTTGGCCTCTGCCATCCTGTGCACATCTTCCTTCCGCTTCACAGCCTCGCCCTGCCCCCTGGAGGCGTCCATCAGCTCGGCAGCCAGGCGCTCCGCCATGGGCTTGCCCTTGCGGGACTTCGCCGCGTTGATGATCCACCTGTAGGAGAGGGCCATCTGCCTCTCCGGGCGCACTTCCCTGGGAACCTGGTAAGTCGCGCCGCCTACGCGGCGGGACCGTACCTCGAGCGCGGGCATGGCGTTTCTGATCGCCTGCCGGAATACCTCGATGCCGGGCCGGTGTGCCTGCTTCTCAACCTCGTTGAGGGCCCCGTACACGATCCGCTGGGCCGTGGTGCGCTTGCCGTCCTGCATCACCCTGTTGATGAATCTGGTCAGCTCAACGCTTCCGAACTTCGGATCAGCGAGTACTTCCCTGCGCTCTGCTCTTCTACGCCTTGCCATGCTTTCCTCAGTGTCCCACACCGGAAGCTTCCTTCCGGCAGATTAAATAACAAAATTCGTCGCCGTCGTTCCTGGAATAAGGGTCCGAATCCGTGAGGGGAGGGCCTTACTCTTGCTTCGCCTGCGGCTTCTTGCTGCCGTACTTGCTGCGGCCCTGCTTGCGCTCGTTTACACCGGCGGTGTCCAGAGCGCCGCGAACGATGTGGTAGCGGACTCCGGGGAGGTCAGGCACCCTGCCCCCGCGGATCAAGACAACGGAGTGCTCCTGGAGGTTGTGTCCTTCGCCGGGAATGTACGCCGTCACTTCCATGCCGTTGGTGAGGCGCACCCTGGCGACCTTGCGGAGAGCGGAGTTCGGCTTCTTCGGGGTCTGCGTCCTTACGATAGTGCAGACGCCTCGCTTCTGCGGGGAGCCCGTGTCTCTTCGGGTCCTGTTTTTCAGTGAGTTGAAAGCGAAGCGGAGCGCAGGGGACTTTTGCCGCCTGCTCTTGGAGCCCCGTCCCTTTCGTACCAGCTGATTTACCGTTGGCATGACACTTCCTTCTTCAATTTCACATCGTGCCGGCGGCGCCTTTTCGCAAGGCGCAATTTATCTTTCATGTCCCGAAGGACACAAAGAGAGATTATACAAAGTTCCTACCTGCATGTCAACCGTGCAGGGGGGCCATAAATCGGCGTTCCCCAGTCATCAGGCCAAGCGGACACGCCTCGCCCGGAACGGCTATACGATGCGACGCCCGCTCGCCCTTCTCCCATATCGCAGAACAAGTGTCCCGACTGCCACTAGCCCTGAGCCGGCGGCCATCAAAGCTGTCGGCGTCCAACCGAACGCCCACCATCCCCCCGTCTGAGGAGGCGCTATCTGCGCCTGAGGCGCCACGGTAAAGGACGCGATCTGCCGGTCCAGCCGCACCTGGTGGTCCCCGGGCGGCCTGACAGTCTCAAAGCTAATGATGACGCTCTGTCCGGGCTAAACGTCCACGTTCTGCGTTGATTCGATCTCGCTGTCGATCCAGAGTGTCGCGGAGTACGTCCCCGCGGCCTGCCCGGTGTTGCTGACGCGCGCCGACACCGTGACCCGCTCGCCGATCAGCGGCGCCGAAGGGGCCACCGCCAGGTCAGTCACTTCGAATGTCTGCTCTTGGATCTCCCTGGACCCCGTAACGGCAAACGTTGAGAACCCGGGCACCACTACCGTGTAGTAGACCCTCTCCTGGTCCTCTCGAATGCGCTTTGACGGGTACGGTGTCGACGTGCGCTTTTGCTCGTCGAACCTGTTCAGTTCGACTGACCACTTGTGGACCTGGTTGGAATCCAGCCAGGTCTATTCTACGAAGAACATTGCGGCCGCTGCATTCACGTCAGCCGGCTGGGCGTTCTGCAGGTTGATGCTGAAAAAAGAGCTTGCGACTTTGCCTGCCGGAAGGTCAGGCAGCGCGGCCGGCTTCACACTGAGGCTATCCACTAGCACTTTCAAGTCGGGGGTGGACCGGTTGAACCGCGCCAGCACCCTGTCGATCGGCGCTGGGCTTCCCACAAGCGCGGACCATTGCCCCTGGAGCGCGGCCGTCGAGTATAGCGTCGTGTCGGCAGTCAGGGCCTGTGCCTGCGGCCTGTCCAGCGCCGGCAGCACGGTTGGCCGTATCCAGGTGGCCAGGTGCATCGAAGGCACGCTCGGCAGCTTGTCCAGCAGCGTCGGCAGCGGCATCTCCCAGAGCTTCTGGGGAGTAATCTCGGGCAGCCGCTACAATGAGGCTATCCTCTTCCAGAAGCTCTACGATGTTAATGGCCTTCGATGTGGTGATGTTCTCCATCACGGCGCCGGCTTTCACCGGCTCCATTTCAGCCCACACCGGCGCGGACGCCGCTGAGAACATTGCCTCTACGATCGCGGCGGCCTTGTCCATGGTGACGGTTTCTAACACGCGGACCGCTTCCCCGAACGAGAGGGACTCCATAATCTTGACCGCATCCGCGACTGTTGCGGCCTGCACTCTTTCCGCAGGGTCCGACGGAGCGGGCGCCTGGGCGCGTGCGACGGGACCCGTAGATACGGCAGGGAGAAGCGCCGCGCCGACCGCCAATGTCTTCAAGATTCTCAAACTCGCGCCTCTTGCGAACGAACGGCCGGTGGATACCACCGAAATATGGTAGCCAACCCGGGACGCTCTTACAATACGGCAGCTTTTCGTCGACCGCCGCGCGGGGTGTTGCCTGCCCCCACTCCGACAGCTATCGTTGTGGCAAATGGCGATTTGAAACGGAGGGCGAATGGAGAAGAGAGTCCTGGGAAAGACCGGCCTCGAAGTCAGCCTCCTCGGAATCGGACTGTTCGAGATCGGCCTCCTCGACAGGCGCGATGGGGTGCGGCAGGTCACCGGCCTCCTTAATGCGGCCCTGGACATGGGAATCAATTTCCTGGACACCGGCGAATGCTATTACAGCTCAGAGGATCTGATCGGCAAAGCGGTGTCCGGCAGGCGGCGCGAGTTTGTCCTCGCCACAAAGTTCGGCCACGCGGTGGAGAGTGTCGATAGTCCGGAATGGTCGAAGGTCACCCTCGCGGCGAGCCTCGACCGCAGCCTGAGGCGGTTGCAGACCGACCACGTGGACATCATCCAGCTCCACTCCTGCACGAAGGATATCCTTGAGGCAGGAGAGGTTATCGAAGCGCTCTTTCGCGCCAGGGAGGCCGGCAAGGCGAGGTATATCGGATATAGCGGCGACAATGACGCCGCGCTATGGGCCGCCCGGAGCGGCGCGTTCGACACTCTCCAGACCAGCTTCAACCTCGTGGACCAGCTCGCCAGGAAAGAGCTTCTGGGTATCGCCGAGGCGAACCACCTCGGCATAATCATCAAACGGCCTATCGGAAACACTGTCTGGGGCGCGGCCGCGAGGCCTGGCCTTTCCCGCGGTAACTACTACGAGCGGGCGGTAGCTATGTCCGCCCTCGGGCCCCTGCCCGACGCCCCGGAGGATGCCGTGGAAATGGCACTTGGGTTCATCTTCTCGCATCCCCAGGTTGACACCGCTATAGTGGGCACTACAAGCTTGAAGCATCTCAAGGCAAACGTGGAGACTATCGAGAAGAGGCTTCCGATTTCCCCCTCGACAGTAGCGGAATTGCGCCGGCGATTTGACATCCTTGGGAAGGACTGGCCGCAGCAGAAATAGGCGTGATTACCTTCTCCGCGTCTCACCCGATTCCGGCACCCATCCTCGAGCCTGCGCCGGGTCTTCCGGCCGCCGCTGCAGGTCTTCGAACGACATCTGGGCGCCACCCGGAGCTCGAGGCGCCCGATGGGCCTGCCGGGCAGTCCTGTGAGAAGTGGCCACCTCCGCCGACGCACGCGGCCTCACGGGCATTACCGGCCTGGCGATAACAAACGGCGGCAGCGGGGGCTGAGAGCCGGCGGGCTTCGCCGGAGATGCCGTCGCCCGCGGGGCGGGTACCACCGCACTCGGCGGCTTTGCTATCCACGTCGACACGTTCGGCCGCATGGGAGGGTTGTATATTCCGCGCGAAGGAGGGGGCGCCTTCTCCTCGCGAACGTACGGGTCAGCTCCGCAGCTCAGGTTAACGCGCAGGCGCTCGATCAGGTGCTCAACATCGTTCTTGTCGCGGTTGTACTTGTGCAGCGAAGACCGGAGCACCTCCAGGCTGGCCTCCGTCTCGGGCAGCACCACAAGCCGCACGCCCATCTTCTGCAGCCTGTCCGCTTCCTGCTTCCAGTCCACCTTGGCGATGATGTCCACCGTCGGCTTGATCCCCTGCACCTTCTTGACAGTGCGGACCGTCGCCTCCGGGTCGCTGATAGTGATTATGACGAGCCTCGCGAAACGGACATTGGCGGCCATGAGAACGTTCTCGTTGGTGCTTACACCGTACACGCCGTAGTGGCCCCTCGCGCGCCACCTGTCTATCACGCCAGGGTCGATATCTATCACGGCCAACGGCACCTTTTGCTGCTCCAGGGCCTGTGCGACCGCCGAGCCTACCCTGCCCAGCCCGCAAACGACAACATGGTTGTGCATCAGTGGGTCGATATCGGCCTCGTCATCGGCCCGCGACTTGTATGGGCGCAGCCACTTGTAACGCTTCCCCAGCCGGGCCACGCCCCAGTCCCCTGCCGCCATCACGCCGGGTGTAAGCGCCATCGTGAGCACCGTGATCGTCACGGCGAACGACACGAAGTTAGAGTCCACAAGCCCAAGGGCGGCGGCCGCACCGCATATGATGAAGCTAAACTCTCCCACCTGGAACATTCCTATGCCCGTCAGGATGGATGTCACAGGCAGGTAACCGAACCACAGCATAAAGACTGTGGTGAAGACCACCTTTAGCACCGAAGACAGCACTATGACCCAAACGACAAGCATCCAGTTGTCCAGGATGTATGAGGGGTCCGTCAGCATGCCGAGCGAAACGAAGAACAGAGCGGCAAACGTGTCCTTGAGCGGCAGTACCTCGGAAAGGGCGCGGTGCCCGAAATCCGACTCAGCGAGGATCATGCCCGCGAGAAACGCTCCCATGGCAGCGGAGAGTCCCGTCATTGATGTCACTGCGGCAGTGCCGAATATTACCGCGACTACCGCCAGAAGGAACAACTCCCTGGAACCGAGCAGGGTGATGCGTTTGAGGACCCATGGGATGACTTTGCCGCCCAGGATCCAGGTAACGGCCAGCATCGCCCCCGCCTGCAACAGGCCCAACCCCACGTTTTGCACCACCGAGCCCGCCTCGCCGTCCAGGACCGGTATGAGTGCGACCATCGGAATGAATGCAACGTCCTGCAGTACGTGGAGACCGGTCATCAGCCTGCCGTGCACTGTCCTCAGCTCGTTGCGGTCAGCGAGCACCTTCAGCACAACCATCGTGCTGCTCAGCGAGACGATCATCCCCATGATCACCGCTTCCTTGGGGAGCCACCCGGCAAGAAGGGCGAAGGGAAAGAACCCCGCCATAGTCAGGATGATCTGGGCCGTACCCCCGAGCACCACCGCCTTGCCTGCTTTGCGAAGCTCCCTGAGGGAAACTTCCGCGCCCACGGCGAACATCAGCAGGACGACGCCAAACTCGGCGAGAGTGTGCACTATGTCCTGGTCGTGCACCAGTTTTAACACATAGGGGCCGATCACAACGCCGGCGACCAGGTAACCGAAAATCACCGGGAGCCGCAAAAAACGGGCGATGGTGGCGCCGGCAAAGGCGCCCACCATGATTATGATTATCTCTACAAAAAGCGTGCCGTCTGCATGCATAGTAGATGAATGCTAAACAGAGTCTTAGATTCTTACAAGGAGAATTTGAGCCCCGTTTGCGAGGAACAAATCGCTGCGCCCGGCTTGACACCCGCACCCATCCCGTTAGAATTGTCCATGGTTACACGCCAGCCGTAGTGGTACCCAGGGTGCTACCCCCAAGGAGATGTGACTTGAAAGTAATCCTTATAGGCGCGGGGCGCGGTCGGAGGCTCATGCCGCTCACGGCGTCGGAGCCGAAAAGCTTCACTAGCGTCACGGGCAGGCGGATCCTCGACTGGTCGATGGACGCGTTCATAGAGAACGGGCTGAGCAACTTTGTCTTCATTGGCGGGTACCTTATCGACGTTGTGCGCAAGGCATACCCGTCCTTTACGTTCGTAGAGAACAGGGACTGGGCCAATAACAACATACTGTTCTCGCTGATGTGCGCCCGTGACCAAATGTCGGATGGATTCTACGCAACCTACACAGACACGCTCTATCTCGGCAACGCCGTAAAGGCGCTAAAGGAGTCCCCGCACGATATCACCGTCGTTATGGACACGAGGTGGCGCGAGCGGTACAGGTTCCGGAGCCAGCACCCCGAGTCCGACGGTGAGAAGATGATTGCTAACGGCGACAAGGTCCTAAGGATGTCTCGCAAGATCCCTTCAGAAGAGGCTTCTGGGGAGTACACCGGGGTCATCAAGATGACGCCCAGGGGGGCGGCCCAATTCGTGGACTGCTTCGACAAGCTGCTCAGGGAACTTGGCCAGGACAGGATCATCGCCGAGAACCGCACTTTCAAGATGGCGTATGTGATCCACCAGATGGACCGCATGATAGACGCAGGAATAGACATCCACTGCGTCCGCATTCCCGGGGACTACCATGAGATAGATACACTGGAAGACCACGCACTGGCCACGAAGGACTGGGACAGCCGCTTCGCGAAATGATAGACCAACCGATCAAACGAGAGGACCATGCCCACCAAGCTCTTCCCCACCACCGTGGTCGGCTCCATGCCGCGGCCGCAGTACATCAAGGACCTCGTTGAGGCGCAGGCCGCCTCCGGCCAGAGCCTCGGCGCGGACTTCCAGCGCATGATGGACTCCGCCGTCCCGTATGTAGCCCAGATGCAGGAGATGGCTGGAATAGACATCATCTCCGACGGCGAATGGCGGCGGAAATCGTACATTGGCGTCATCGCAGACATATGCTCAGGCTTTGAGCTCTCGATCAGGGAGGTGAACGGCCAGCGCCAATCGTGGCACATAGTCACGGGGGAGATCAGGCCAAACAACCCGGGGCAGATCGCGCGGGAGGCGAGATTTCTGAGGGAGCATACGTCAAGGGACGTCAAAGTTGCGCTCCCCTCCCCTTACCTGCTGGGACAGCGGATGTGGGACCCGGAGCTTTCCCGGGGGGCGTACCCTTCGCGTCGCGACTTCACTGAGGCGCTGGTGCCTGTGCTTCGCGATGAGCTGATTGCCCTGCGCAATGAAGGCGTGGCGATAGCGCAGTTCGACGACCCTCAGCTCTGCCTGTTCGTGGACCCCGCGGCGCGGGCCGACTACGCGGACCCCGATGCGGAGATGATGTACTGCGTGGATATGCTTAACCGGATTGTCGACGGCGTGGACGGCATCAAGCTGGCGCTGCACCTCTGCCGCCGCAACAAGGGGCGCAGCGGATGGCTGGGACAGGGAGGCTACGTGGCGATATTGCCCGCCTTGAAGGAGCTTGAGCTCCACATGCTGATGATGGAGTTCGCCATGCCGGCAGCCGGCGACAAAAAGGTGCTGGCCGATCTCCCCGAGAGGTTCGAGATCGGCCTTGGCTGCATCGACTGCCGCAGCCAGCACATAGACACGCCGGAGGAGATCGTCGCGCGGGTGAAGCAGGCGCTCGAATACGTCGCGCCTCACCGCATCACCCTGCACCCCGATTGCGGCTTCGCCCCCGGCAGCGCGGCTGACATCCCTATAGACGAGGCCTACCTCAAGCTCAAGAACGAGGCGATCGCCGCGCAGATGCTGCGGGACTCGGTTTGATAGAACTACCCGGCTTCCTGCATCAGGAACGCGCGTTGCGCCCGTGCCTTCATTCGCTCGTACTCGTCCGCGTGGGCGTCGCCTCCCGGGTCATCAGAGACCCCACTCGCCGCGTACCTTGTCGCTGTAAAGCCGCACTGGAAACAGTGTTTCTGGTCATCCTCGTCCAGGTACATGTCACCGGTACTACACCTCGGACAGGACTTGAGCCACATCATACCCCCGCCCCCTCCCCTGCCTCTTGCCGACGTCTGCGCGGTGCGCTGGTGTCGATTAAAGCAATATTACCGGCCCGCAGAACGTCGTCCATCGGCAATTGCCATAACACCGCATAAGCCCTATTGACGATGCTTTCCGGGACCAACAGCCACGGAGGGGCACCGTCCCCTTGGACTATGCGCTGGTAACACGCGCCGCGCTGTTGGTACAGTTCATATCAGCCGGGCCTCGCCTTCTCTGGAGGGGCATATGCAGAAACTTTTCGGCATTCCCATGGGTGACCTGCTCGTGGCGCTCGCCGCGCTGTTTGCGATTGCCACGGCCGTCACCGTCTTTGTGGCGGTCCGGAACCGGGTTGCCCTCCGCATGGCCCTCCGCAACGTGCCGCGCCGCCGCGCCCAGTCCGTCCTCATCGTCCTCGGGCTAATGCTCGCGACGGCGCTTTTCGCCGCTTCCTTCACCACCGGCGACACGCTCACCCACTCGATCCGCGTCCAGGTGGTCCGCGACCTTGGCAACGTGGATATCCTTGTCAACTCGCGTGCTACGGAGGTGAGCGGCCGCCCGGCCTATTTCGACATGGCCTACTTCGATACCGTGCGCAACGCGCTATCCGGCGACCCGAACGTGGACGGCGTTGCGCCGTTGATCAGGGAGAGCTTGCCCGTTGTCGCTCCGTCCACAAGGCAGAGCGAGCCATCCGTGGCCGTGCTGGGCGTGGACCCGCAATGGATGGCTGGATTCGACCCGGTCGTGGACACGGACGGGAGACCCCTCCGCGTTGACGATCTGGCCCTCGAAGAGGCCTTCGTCAGCGCACGGCTTGCCGAAGTGCTGGAAATATCGCCGGGCGACACTATTGAGGTCTACGCCGGGCAGGTCGCGATTCCCATCAAGGTCGCAGGCGTTTACGAGAGGGGCGGCAACCCCGCGGGGCCACTGTCGATCATTGTGCCGCTCAGCACAATGCAGTCCGTCCCCGGGCTGGCCGGACGGATAACCGACGTCGTCATTTCCAACACCGGTGACTCCGTGTCCGGCGCGGGCAGGTCGGATGCCGTGGAAGCCAGGCTCAAGCCCGTCCTGGAGGGCAGCGATCTCAGAATCGTCAAGCGCAAGCAGATGGCCCTGGAGAACGCGGAGGCGAACGGCAGCGAGATCACAACGGTCTTCTTCGTATTCGCTCAGTTCTCCGTCGCCGCTGGTATCCTGCTGATATTCCTGATATTCGTGATGCTCGCCGCCGAGCGGAAGAAGGAGCTGGGCATGGCCCGCGCCGTGGGCACCCAGCGCGGACATGTGATCCGCATGTTCACGTTTGAGGGCGCGGCGTACTCGCTCATGGCGGCCGCAATCGGCAGCGCGCTGGGGGTGCTGGTCGGCCTCGGGATGGTGCGGATCATGGGTATCGCCTTTGCAGACGAGAACTTCCAGTTCGCATTCTCGTTTAACTGGCGCAGTGTGATCATCGCCTACACACTCGGTATGGGCCTGACGTTCGGCGTGGTCCTGCTCTCCTCGTGGCGGGTCAGCCGCCTGAATATAGTGCGCGCGGTTAGAGACCTGCCCGAGCCGCCGCAGGGACGCAAAACGCTGGTGGGTACCATACTGGCAATGCTCGTCCCCATTGCCGGAGCGGCGTTCATCTACTATGGCCTCGAGTCCGAAGGGATGGGCGCGTTCATGCTCGGGGTATCCCTGGTCATAATCGGCCTCGCCCTGATCGCCCGGCGCTTCGGGTTGAGTGACCGCATCGCCTTCACCGTGGCGGGGCTCGGAGTCCTTGCCTGGTGGCTGCTGCCGCTCGATGCCGTGCGCGAACTCGTCCCGGACCTCAACCAGGGTATCGAGATGTTCTTTCTGTCCGGCCTGATGGTCGTAATCGGCGCGGTCTGGACGGTGATATACAACTCGGACATCATTCTGAACGTGACGATGGCCCTGTTCGGCCGCTTAAGGACTCTTTCTCCGGTGATGAAAGCAGCTGTTTCGTACCCGATGCAGGACAGGCTCCGCACCGGCATGACGCTCGCAATGTTCTCGCTGGTAGTGTTCACGCTGACCGTTATGGGATTTGTCATCGCCTCGAATAGCGCCGTCTATGCGGACCCGCTCAAGCTCTCCGGCGGCTACGCCGTTCGCACGGTAACGAACGCCGCCAACCCGGTGAGCGATATGCGCTCCGAGCTCGGCGGCGTCGATGGCCTTGACCTTTCCGGGGTTGGAGCGATAGGCAGCCTGAGCGGCGCAACGGCGCCCATGAAGCAGGACGGAACCGACAAAAAGATGGTGGACGACTGGTTCGTCCGCGGAGTCGATCAGGGATATGCGGAGAGCGTCACGTTCGGCTTCCTCCTCATGGACAGCGAGTTCTCGACTCCGCGCGAAGTGTGGCAAGCGCTGATGAGCCGGCCCAATACCGCGATCGTGGACGACTTCATGGTGCGTGCGCGAACGGACTTCAGCGTCGGCGAGTCCGGCCCAGACCTGCAGCTGGAGGGGTTCTACAGGGAGGACAGGACTCTGCCGGAAACCTACCTGCTCGTCCGTGACCCGCGTACGGGAACCGAGACGAGGCTCCGGGTGCTGGCTGTGGCTTGCCCAGGACTCATGGTACTCCGCGCCTGTGACCGTGTCCCAGGCCACGCTGGAGTCAGTGATGGGCGGCCCTGTGCCGGCGCGCCAGCACGTGTTCAGGCTCGCAGAAGGGACGGACCCGGAGCGGTTCGCCCGGGCTATCGAAGCCGGCCTGATCGAGAACGGCGTGCAGGCCATATCTGTCCCGCAAGAAGTCAGGGAGGACGCCGGATCTTCAAGAATGATGGACACGTTGCTCCAGGGGTTCATGGGGCTGGGCCTCATTGTCGGAATTGCGGCGCTGGGGGTAATCGCCGCCCGCTCCGTTGTGGAGCGCCGCCAGCAAATCGGCGTCCTGCGCGCCATAGGCTTTCAGAAGGGCATGGTGCAGCTTACGTTCCTGCTGGAGGCATCGTTTGTCGCGCTCATGGGCGTGGCCATGGGCGTAACCCTGGGAGTGCTGCTGGCGTTCAACATGATCAGCGAGCTATCTAAGGAAATCGCAGGCCTTACGTTTCAGATGCCCTGGAGCACCATCGCTGTACTAGTGGTGATCACCTTCGGAGCGTCGCTGCTGACCACGTTTCTTCCGGCGCGCCAGGCGGCCAGGGTGTACCCAGCCGAGGCACTCCGGTCCGAATAACGGCGCCGTCCCCTTTTCCCGGTCCCCCCTTGCGCTCAATGCTAGAATAGCTTTCGGCATGGAAGAAAAAGAACTAAAGTACTGGATCTCTTTCAATCGCATACCGCACATCGGCCGCGTCCGGGTCAGGCTGCTGGAGAGCCACTTCGGATCGCTGTCCGATGCGTGGCGCGCCGGAATTGCTGAGCTGAAGCGCGCGGGTCTCGACGAGCGGTCAGCGCAGTCGATCGTTTCGGAACGGGACGGCATCAAACCGGACGACGAGGTTGGGCTGCTCACCCGGAACGGCATTAAGGCCTACACCTGGCACGACAGGGAGTACCCTCCCCGCCTCAAAGAGATCGAGGACCTGCCGCCGGTACTCTATGTCCGGGGCGAAATGACCACGCAGGACGAACGGTCAATTGCAATCGTGGGGACGCGGAAGGCGACGCCCTACGGCCGGCAGGTGGCGCACCAGCTCTCTTTCGACCTTGCGCAGGCCGGCATGACAATAGTGAGCGGCCTGGCGCTCGGCATCGACGGCGTTGCGCATCGAGCGGCTATCGAAGCCGGCAAGCGGACAATCGCCGTGGTGGCGAGCGGTCTGGACATCGTCTACCCCAGAGAGCATACGCGACTAGCCTCGGAGGTCGCGCAGCACGGCGCCGTGGTCTCCGAGCACCCGGTGGGCACACAGCCGAAGGCGGAGTACTTCCCGCGCCGGAACCGCATCATAAGTGGCATGACACTCGGCACGGTGGTTGTGGAGGCGGGCGAGGAGAGCGGCGCCCTTATCACCGCGCGGCACGCAATAGACCAGAATCGAGAGGTTTTCGCAGTCCCCGGCAGTATCATGTCCCTGAACAGCAAGGGCGCGAACAGGATTATCCAGCGGTCGGAGGCCAAGCTGGTCTGCGACTACAAGGACGTCCTGGATGAGCTCAACCTGAGCGGCAACAGCGGCAAGCAGCTGCAATTGGCGATGGAGGCCTTCTTCCCAGCCAGCGACCAGGAGTCGCAGATCATGTACTATCTAACACATGAGCCCATTCACATCGACGAGATTATCAGGGGCTCAGGACTTAACATATCGACCGTCAGCAGCGTCCTTGCTATGATGGAGCTACGCGGCATGGTCCGCCAGGTTGGCGGAATGAACTACGTCCGCGTTTAATCCCCAACTCGTAACTCGGAACTCGTAACTCGTAATTCGCCTTCACGCGTGAGGAACAATGGCTAAAGACCTAGTGATCGTTGAATCGCCGGCCAAGGCGAAGACCATCGGCCGGTTTCTTGGCAGCAAGTACGTCGCCAAGGCGTCCATGGGACACGTTCGCGATATACCCCGCAGCACGATGGGTGTTGCCGTCGATGACCTCAGCTTCACACCGACATACGAAGTGATGGCGGAGAAGCAAAAGGTCGTGGCCGAACTGGCGAAGGCGTCGAAGGAAGCGGAGACCGTTTACCTTGCGACCGACCCGGACCGAGAGGGCGAGGCCATATCCTGGCATCTGGTGAAGGCCGCGAAGATAGACGAAGCGAAAATCAAGCGCGTAGTTTTCCACGAGATTACCGCCGGCGCGGTCAAGGAAGCCTTCGATCACCCGCGCGCCATCGACCTCAACCTGGTGAACGCCCAGCAGGCCCGCCGCATCCTGGACCGTCTTGTGGGTTACGAGCTGAGCCCGGTGCTCTGGCGCAAAGTCCGCCGTGGGCTGTCAGCCGGGCGCGTGCAGTCAGTGGCGCTCCGGCTCGTCGTCGACCGCGAGCGAGAGATCATGGCCTTCACGGCCGAAGAGTACTGGAGCATCGAGGCGGAGCTGACGAAACGCCCGAAGAGCTCTCCCGAAGCAATCCCCTTCATGGCGGAGCTGCGGGGCCTGAAGGGCACGGACGAAAAGATCAAGATAGGCAACCAGGCTGAAGCCACCCGGATTCTGGCGGACATTGAAGGCGCTATGTACGTGGTTTCGGCTGTGACGAAACGCGAGCGCAAGGCCAAGCCCGCCGCGCCTTTTATCACGAGCACGCTCCAGCAGGAGGCGTACCGCAAGCTCCGGTTCGGCGCGCGCAAGACGATGCGGATCGCCCAGCAGCTGTACGAGGGCGTGGACCTGGGCCCCCAGGGCGCAACGGCGCTTATCACCTACATGAGGACGGACTCCACCAACCTGGCGGAGTCCGCCGTCCGGGAAGCGGCCTCGTACATCAGGTGGAAGTACGGCAAGGAGTACATGCCGGACTCCCCCAGGGTCTACGCGAAGAAGGTGAAGGGCGCGCAGGAGGCGCACGAAGCCATTCGCCCCATCTCGATCGGCACCGAGCCGGAGGCCGTCCGGCAATTCCTCAATCGCGACCAGTACCGACTGTACGACCTGATCTGGAAGAGAATGCTCGCCAGCCAGATGTCGGACGCCGTCTTCGATTCAACACGCGTGGACATCGATGCGGCTACAAAGTCGAAGAAGGTGTATGAGTTCCGCGCCACAGGCTCGGTCCTGAAGTTCGCAGGCTTCCGCGCTGTGTACATGGAAGACGCGGATGACGCGGCCAAGAGCGAGGACGACGCGACCGGGACGCTGCCGGAGCTTTCGGCGCGCGACCTCCTTGACATGCTTGGCATCACGCCCGAGCAGCACTTCACGCAGCCGCCGCCGCGTTACACGGAGGCGACCCTAATCAAGGCGCTGGAAGAGGACGGCATCGGACGCCCCAGCACATACGCGCCGACGATCGCGACGGTGGTGGACCGCGACTACGTGCGCAAAGACCAGGGGCGCTACTACCCCACGAAGCTGGGCTTCGCCGTCACTGGGCTTCTGACGCAGCACTTCCCGGACATCATCGAAGTGGGCTTCACGGCGCGGGTTGAAGAAGAGCTGGACGAGATTGCCCGCGGCGAGCGCCAGTGGAAGCCGGTGCTCAAGGACTTCTACAAGCCCTTCAACAAAAAGGTCTCCGAGGCCATGGAGAACGCCAAGCGCGTCCCCAGCTCCGAGATCGACGAAGAGTCCAGCGAGGTCTGCGACGTGTGCGGCCGCCCAATGGTCATCAAGAGCGGGCGGTTCGGCCGCTTCCTCTCGTGCTCCGGTTTCCCGGACTGCAAGAACTCCGCGCCTCTGCTACAGCGCATCGGCGTGGACTGCCCGGAGTGCGGCAACGGACAGATGGTGGAGCGCAAGAAGAAGGGCAAGGACGGCAAAAAGTTCTACGGCTGCTCCAACTACCCGACGTGCACATTCACCGTGAACCAGCGCCCGCTGCCGCAACCCTGCCCGGACTGCGGCAAGCTGCTGGTCGCCTCCGGAAAGACCAATGCCCGCTGCACGGCGTGCGCCTACAAGGGTCCTATCCCCGAGGACGAGCTGGTTGAGATGGCGTCGTAGGAAGGTACTGCCGACATGGCGATCAAGAGAATGGACCATGTTACCGTCGTCGTTACCGACCTGCCGGTCGCCATTAGCTTCTTCACGGCACTCGGCATGACGTTGGAAGGCGAGGCATCGGTTGAAGGCAAATGGGTGGACCGCCTGTGCGGCCTCAGTGGCGTCCAGGCCGACATTGCCATGATGAAGACCCCGGACGGCAACGGGCGGATTGAGCTAACGAGGTACCGGAACCCGGCCCTGTCAGGGGCCGGGCCGGAATTCGCCCCGCCGAATACACTTGGAATCCGGCAGATGATGTTCGAGGTCGATGACATCTACGCCACAGTGTCCCTCCTCCGGACTCACGGGGCTGAAATGATCGGCGAAGTGGTCCAATACGATGACCTTTACAGGCTCTGCTACATGCGAGGCCCGGCGGGAATCATCGTCGCACTGGCCGAAAGCCTCTCATAAATCGTTCGTCCTGTGCAGAAGCCACCGTCTCAAATTGGTGGTCGGTCGAACGTCACCTGATTTCCCCTTCCCTCGCGCACTCTGCGATCGCATAATGTCCCCATGCAAGAACATGAATGGCGCACCCTCATAGCCGCCTACTCAGACCACCTCAAGGCCGAGAAGGGACTGTCGCCGTACACGGTACGCAACTACGACACGGATATCGAGCCCCTGCACCAGTTCATGCTCAAGCGCAAGATCGAAAGCCTCAAGTCTCTGGACCGTTACTTGCTGCGCGGCTACCTGGCATGGTTGATAGAGCTCGGCTACGCAAAGGCCAGCATCGTCCGCAAGCTCAGCGCCCTGCGCACCTTTCTGGCATGGCTGCTCAGGGAGGGCATCATCTCCTCTGACCCACTGCCCGGCAAGCGCATGATGAAGCGCGAGCGGCGGCTCCCACGGTTCCTCTCCCAGGAGGATGCGGCAAAGCTAGTCGACTCGCCGGTCACATCCGAGAAGCTGGGCATGCGCGACCACGCCCTGCTCGAGTTGGTCTACGCCGGCGGGCTGCGCGTCAGCGAGGCGCAGGGGCTGGACGTGCAGAATGTGAACCTGCACACCAAGGAGATCCGCGTCCGCGGCAAGGGCTCGAAGGAGCGCGTGGTGCTGATAGGCGATTCTGCCCGCGACGCCCTGTACGCCTACCTTCAGCACGAGCGGCCGAGGCTGGTGAATGGGAGGAGCCAGCAGTGGGCAGTGAGCAGTGGGCAGTCGGCCCGATCAGAGACACCGTCGGAGGGAAACGCCGCGGGTGAGCAGTCGGCCAGGGCAAAGAAGAGGAACCCGGCGTTCAGGGACGACCGGGACGCCCTGTTCTTGAACTACGCAGGAGGCCGGTTGAGCCAGCGGAGCATACAGGAGAAGGTTCGCGAATACGCCAAACGCGCCGGCCTTCCCCCGGACGTCCACACGCACACCTTGCGCCACTCCTTCGCCACCCATCTCCTGGACGGCGGCATGGACCTCCGCGTGGTGCAGGAGCTGATGGGACATTCAAGCCCGGCCACGACCCAGATCTACACCCACGTCACCCAGGCGAAGGCCCGCCAGGTCTACCTGGGCGCGCACCCCAGGGCAAAGGCGGAATAGCGCCAGTGCCGGGTCCCATCCTCCCTTCGTGTCGCGAAGCCAGCGGTAACCGTACCCTTCCACCTTCATCTCATACCTCGCCAGCGGCAGGCCCGTCGTAACGCAAGATACGGGCTTCTCCGCTAACCTGCCCACAGGTGATGGCCTCCTCGCTTTTTCCACGCCGGACGAGGCGGCGCTGTGTATCGAGGCGCTGAACGACGGATACGAACGCCGCTGCTCCGCTGCCCGCGAGCTGGCCGTGGAGCATTTCGACGCGCGGAAAGTACTCGCCCGCCTGCTTGAGGCAGCGCTCAATCCCGCTCCAGCGTGATACCGTTCCCGGCTACCCCTCCTTGTCGAAGCGGCCTATCTCCTGGGCGTACTTCTCCGCCCCAAAGACTTCCTTCTTGTTAAGCCAGCGACTTACGTGCGGGTAAATCGCCAGGCTCCGGTCTTCAAGCGGCACCCTCACAGGGGCCTGGTTGCGCCTGGCGGACTCCCGCATGGCAAGCGTAATCTCCAGCACCTTGCGCATATTCCCGCCGCTGCAGCGCAGCTCAATGCCCTTCTCAATGGCGTCCACAATGGACTGTATGTCGTCCATCTGGCGCTTGCCCGGGATCATGCGTCCCTGCGAGTCGCGCTTGCGCTCTGCAGCTATTCCAGGCGCAAAATACCCCGGCGCCTCCTCAAGCTCGTCAAAGCGGTTTGTCTCCTTGCCGGTCTTCGATTTCCATACACGGAACGTGTACCAGTCCGTAAAGAAGAAGCCCTTGGTGCAGATGACCTCGATGCCTTTTTTGCTGCTGGAGTAGTAGTCCACGTAGGCTTCGATTCCGTTCCTGAAACGGATGAGCCCGCCCATGCCCTGGTCATAGTTACTGTAGGGATCGTCGCGCACCCAGCCGGTAAGCCAGTCCACGTCCGAGTCCCACGCGAACATGCGGGTGACGCTGAGGCCCTGGCACCCGCCGCCCGAGATCTCATCCGTCGCCTGATACAGGTGAATGGAGCGCACTTCGCCAAGGTCGAACGGCTGAGGGGTGTGGGAGGCGTCCTGCCCTGCGGGAGGCCGCATCATCGCCCTGGCCTGCCACACCTGCTCGAAGTTGCGGTAGGCATCCCCGGCTGAGAAGTGGATGCCGCGGCTACGGCACTCGTCCACCATCGCATCTGCATCGGAGAGCCTCGCGGCCATGGGCTTCTCACAGAAGATCGCCTTCATTCCGCCGATGCGCGCGCTCTCGATGACCACTTCCGGGTTGGGCTTCACCGGCAGTAAGGCTGACGACATGCATGACGTGCGACTCTCCCGGCGTAGATTTCTCATAACCAGCGTGGTGGTAGGGACGGGAGCCGTGCTCACGCGTTTAGTACCTCCTCTCGTGTTTGGGAAGGTTCCAGTCGCGGAAGCAACATGGTGTGGTAGATTTCACGAATGTGACTTCTGGTGCGACGCTCCATATTTCGTATCTTCGGGCTGCGCCAACCTCTGTAGCGCAGCATGCCCACCAAATGACGAAGCCTACTATGAGATATATTCCGTTTGGCGGACGATACCCCCGACAACAACCTGTAATGAGGACTTGTGGTGCGGGAACATGACATGCAAATGGTGCGGTCTCTGTCCCTGTTGATTGATTAGCCGGAAGTCAAGTGTATGGAGGCCATATGACCAACGAGAGAGTACTCATCAATCCTGTAGATACTTTCGCAACCAACCACAGTCACGGGAAATCGAACCGGCCGATGCCCAAGGCTACAGCGGTGCCCCGCCGTGAATATAGAGAGGTATCTCTAAGTGACGCTAGAACTCGTCTGCCGAGTCTTTCATCTCCAGGCTATGTTCCGGATGGATATGTCCTTTCGAGAGTCAGCATTGGTCCAAGCTCAGCGCAAGTTGTTATGCTCACATACACAAAGCCTGGTTCTGGCACATTGCAGATACAACTAAATCTCCCCATAAAGCCTCAAGGAGTTGATATTAAGAACGGCTACTTCGAGGCGGTTTCGTTTGGTAGAGTGGCAAACGCCTTCATGGTCCGCGGCATATGGGCCAGAGGCTCCAGCGGCCCGGATCTGGAATGGGAAACAGGCAACCATCTCCAGCTTATCTTTGAGCGGGATGGGGAAGTCGGGGTTATATTGGCTTTCCCGGCCACCGAGTGGCCAGAAGACGAAATCCTGAAAGTTGCAGCATCACTTTAGGTACATAACGGAGTGCGCAGTCATGATAATGGGGGTCAGACTCCTGTTAGCAGTTGTGTTCCTTTCTTCTGGCGTGACCAAACTAGTCGCGCCGCGTCAGTTTGCGCGGGACGTACAGCAATATCGTATCTTACCGCCTCGGGCTTCAAAGGGCTTCGGGCTCATGTTGCCATTCGTTGAGATCGCAGTGGCGGTGAGCTTCTTGACGGGCTACTTTACTTCCTGGGCCGAGATGGTCGCAGCCTTCCTAATTGTTTGCTTCATCACGGCAGTCGCGACGGCGATGCGCAAAGGTCTTAACCTATCGTGCAGTTGTTTCGGTTTGCTCTACCGAGAACGCGTAGGCTGGATAACACAGGTAAGAGATTTCTTCCTTCTGTTATTAGTGGCCAGCGTGTACTTCTTTGAAAAGGAGCCTAGGACACTCTTTGGTATGTTTAGAACTTTGGATGAGCCGCTTTCAATTGCAGGAATGGGCCTAAGTCTTGCGGCCGTTGTCTTTGTTGGATATGTTTTTCGCATCTCAGTTAAGGGAACCCGTCGGCGGCTCGAACGCGCGCGCGAGCATGGCTTTTCGTTAGCCTCAGACTAGAGAGACATCCGAAGGGAGTCCCTTCTAGCGCCCTCGGGTGCAAGACAAGGGAGGCGTCCTTGCCAGTGCCACGGTGTTTAATGCTGGGAACACCGTGTTACTCTCAGCGTACTGTTTTCGCATGAATTGACAGCCTTGAACATCCTGCTCTATATCAACGATCCCAGCCTCTACCGCGTAACCCAAGCTTCGCTTTGATGTGCTTCACATGTGTTTCGGCGGTCAATAGGCTGATTCCCAAGTGTAGGGCGACCTGCCTGCCGGTGAGGCCTTGTCGAAGCAGACCAAGAACTTCTTGCTCCCGCGGCGTAAGGTTTTCGTGACCTGGAGAGCGGCCATCCTCGTCCATGATGTAGTCCTTTCGGCCTAGTACTTATATACCAATTACGCTAAACCCCTCGAAATGGTTTCTCTTATACGTCTTTCGTCCCTTCTTCGGCCAATTGGCAAGCTATTTCGTATCTGTGCTGGAATTACCGGCATACGCCGTGTGACCGCCGAGCGGCATTTGCCCTGCGCTGCCTTCCTGCCATACACTACTCGTTGCGTTTATCCGCGTGTCGTCGAAACACGTCGCAACGGGTGCTGCAATGAAAATCCTCGTCATCAACGGCCCGAACCTCAATAACTTGGGCAAGCGCGATCCTGCGCAATACGGCAAGGACACGCTGGCCGACATCGAAAAGCGCATCCGCGACCGGGCGGCCGCCCTCAAGGTGGAGGTCGATTGCTTCCAGTCGAACCACGAGGGTGCGATAATCGACTTCTTGCAGGCGACCGCGCCGTCCGCCTCCGGCATCATCATCAACGCCGGCGGGCTCACGCACTACAGCATTGCCATCCGCGACGCGCTGGCGGACTCCCGCCTGCCGTTCATCGAGGTGCACCTGTCCAACATCCACGCGCGCGAGGAGTTCCGGCGCCATTCGGTTATGGCGTCGATCGCCGTAGGCCAAATAGCCGGCCTTGGGTGGCGCGGGTACGTGTACGCGCTGGAGCACCTGGTGTCGAGATTGACCGAGGCTAAGACCTAGGAAGCGTTCGAGGCGGGCCGGCGTGACGGGACATAGCAACGACCGAGACGCCCCAGCAGGGCGTCTCTACGATGGGACAGAGGCAAGAGGAACCAGCACAACATGTCAATTCCCGCGAGACTCAAGAAGCTTCGCAAGGCCATCCAGGACAAAGAGCTGGACGCCATTCTCATCTCCAGCCAGGAGAACCGGCGCTGGCTCTCCGGCTTCACCGGCTCTGCCGGATACCTGCTCATCACGCAGGGGGCCGCCATCCTGGGCACGGACTTCCGTTACACGGACCAGGCAGCGAAGCAGGCGCCGCAGTTCCGCGTGGACCGCATCACGCGCGGGACCGAGTGGTTCGTCAAGCAGGTGGCCGAGCTGAAGGTGAAGAAGGTGGGCTTCGAAGGCGGGCATATGACATTCGATACCCACGCCGCATTTCTGAAGGCGATCGCCGACGCGCCGGAGTCCGACCGCTGGGAGCTGGTCCCGACGTCCGACATGGTGGACAAGCTGCGGGCCGTAAAGGATAAGGAAGAGCTCAAGCTCCTCACCCGCGCCATCGAGATTTCAGACGAGGCGCTGGTGGAGGTGTCGAAGGGCCTCAAGCCGGGCATCACGGAGGCGGAGGTCGCCTGGGAGCTGGAGAAGGCGATGCGCGCGCGCGGCGCTGAGGGGCTGGCGTTCGACACGATCGTGGGCGCGGGCGTGAACGCAGCGATGGCCCACCACCGCGCGGACGAGACGGTCATCCAGGCCGGCGTGCCGATCGTCATCGACATGGGGGCCAAGTACAAGGGCTACTGCGCCGACCTGACGCGCACCGTCATCATCGGCGAGCCGGACGAGCAGTTCCGAAAGATATACGGGATTGTGCTGAAGGCGCAGGTAGAGGCCGAAGAGCGCGTCCGCACGGGCATGACCGGGGCGGATACGGACAAGATTGCGCGCGATATAATAGCTGATGCCGGCTTCGGCGACTTCTTCGGCCACAGCCTGGGCCACGGCGTGGGGCTGGCCGTCCACGAGTACCCGCGCGTGGGCGCGAAGAGCCCGGACGTGCTGGAGGACGGCATGCTGCTCACGATCGAGCCGGGCATCTACCTCTCGGAGTGGGGCGGCGTGCGCATCGAGGACGTGGTGGTAATGGAGAAGGGCCGCGCCCGCGTAATCAGCAAAGCGCCCAAGATAAGCGTCTAAACAAGGAACGTATTCAGGAGAATCTCAGATGACCATCGGTTTTGGCGATCTCAAGAAGGGCCTGTCCATCGAGATGGATGGCGACCCGTTTGTGATCGTCGATTTTGAGCGGCAGAAGATGCAGCAGCGCGCGCCGGTGACGCGTATAAGGTTCCGCAACCTGCGGACCGGCAAGGTGCTGGACAAGACCTACTCAGGCTTCGACGTGAAGCTGAGCCCGGCCCAGATTGAGCGCCGCAAGGCTTCGTATATCTACGAGGACGGCGGCATCCACTACTTCATGGACTCAGGCACCTTTGAGCAGTTCCCGCTCAACGAGGACCAGATATCGGACGCCCTGCCCTACATGAAGGAGCAGACCGAGGTGGACGTGGTCCTCTTCGGCGGCGACCCGATCAACATTGAGCTTCCGATCACCGTCGACCTCCGCGTCGAGGAGACGGAGCCCGGTTTCAAGGGCGACACGGCCACCGGCGGCAACAAGCCCGCCAGGATGGAGACCGGCCTCATGGTGCCGGTCCCCCTGTTTGTGAACACAGGCGACACGATCAGGATCGACACGCGGACGAATACCTACCTCGCAAGGCTATAGCATGGCCGTCTACTCCGTCGCGCAGGTAACCTCTTACCTGCGCGACCTCCTGGCAATGGACTCCGTCCTACGGGACGTGTGGGTCCGGGGAGAGGTGGGCAACCTCTCCCGGCCAGGCTCGGGCCACTGCTACTTCAATCTCCGCGACTCCGGCACGATGATGCGCTGCGCCATGTTCAAGCGCGCAGGCCCGCAGGGCAGCACTGCGGCGCTCCTCAAGGAGGGGGCCGCCGTCATTGTGCACGGCAAGGTGACGATGTACGAGGCCCGCGGCGAGGTCCAGATCGTTGTGGACATCGTCCAGCCGGAGGGCGTGGGCGAGCTGCAGCTCAAGCTGGAGCAGCTAAAGCTCAAGCTCCAGACGGAAGGGCTCTTCGAGGAGTCCCGCAAGAGGCCGTTCCCCCAGTTCCCACGGCGCATCGGCGTTATCACCTCGCCCAGCGGCGCAGTATGGCACGACATACAGACCGTCATCGGCCGTCGCTACCCCCTCGTCGAGCTCGTCCTCGCGCCCAGCCCCGTCCAGGGCGACGGCTGCTGCCCGGGGGTTGTGGACGCCTTTGAGCGCCTCAACGAGATCGACGACATCGACCTCGTTATCCTCGCGCGCGGAGGCGGGTCGCTGGAAGACCTGTGGGGCTTCAACGAGGAAGAGGTTGCGAGGGCGATCTTTTCCAGCCGCGCGCCCGTCATCAGCGCCATCGGCCACGAGACGGACTACACGATCGCCGACCTGGTGGCGGACCGCCGCGCACCGACGCCGTCCGCGGCAGCGGAGATGGCGGTGCCGAACCGCATCGAGCTTGCGCAGCGCGTCGTAGCCTACCGCAACGCGATGACCGAATACATGACCGAGCGCGTGCAATCCGGCCGGGACGAGATCGACGCGATGGTCCCGCGGATGGAGCGTTTCCTGCCGGACTTCGACGCGCTGCGAATCCAGATCGACGACAGGCTGCGGCTGGCGGCGAAAACGCTCCACCGCGACGTGGCGATGAAGATGGACCGCGTCTACAACACGAAGCTGCGGCTGGAGTCGCTCAGCCCGAAGGACACCCTCCGCCGGGGGTATGCTATAGTACAGAAAGAGCCCGGCAGCGAGGTAGTGAGCGACGCCTCGCAGGTTGCCGCAGGCGACTCCGTGCGGGTTACGGTGGCCGCCGGGGGCTTTGGCGCAACAGTGGCCGCAATTAGCCAGGAAGGGTAAATGGCACGAGCAAGAAAGAGCGTCGACATGCCGGAGAGCACAAACGGCCAGGTGACCTTTGAGTCGGCGCTTGCCGAGCTTGACCAGGTGGTTACCGCCCTGGAGGCGGGGGCGCTGCCGCTCTCGGAGGCTACACGCCTCTACGAGCGAGGCATGAAGCTGGCGCGGATCTGCAACGAGATGCTCGTCGCCGCCGAGCTGCGCATCACGCAGATACAGACGGCATACGGCGAGCAGATGCGGCTTCCTCCGCAGGAGACCGAGGCCTGATGCTCCTGCGCGCCGATTTCCACATGCACTCGCACTTCTCACCGGATTCGGTGCTATCGCCCAGGCGCATGGCGGAGCGGTGCCGGGCCGTGGGCCTAACCTGCGTCGCCGTGACGGACCACAACTCCATCCAGGGCGCGATGGCGATACGCGAGTTCGCAGTCGACATCAAGGTGATCATCGGAGAAGAGGTCACAACGGCGGACGGCGAGGTGACCGGACTGTTCCTGGAGAAGGAGATACCGAAGGGCCTGTCCGCCGTGGAGACGTGCAAGCGCATCAAGGACCAGGGCGGCGTCGTCTCCGTTCCCCACCCGTTCGACCGCTATCGCACCAAGGTCATCTCCCGGAGCGCGCTGGAAGACATCCGCCCGTTCATCGACATCGTCGAGGCCTTTAACGCGCGCAACAACCGGCGCGTGGACAACGAGAAGGCGCGGGCGTTTGCCGTCGAGCACGGGTACCTGATGACAGGCGTCACCGACTCCCACACGGCGATGGAGCTTGGGCGCACGTACACGGAGATGCCGGACTTCGACGGCACGCCGGACGGCTTCAAGGAGGCGCTCCGCGAGGCGCGCATCGTCGGCCGCCCCATGACCCCCCTCATCCACGGCGTCACCACCGTAACCAAGGTCCGCAAGAAGTACTTCATGCGCGGGAAGGTCAGCGGCGTCTGAGCCGCCGCACCGATACTTTCTTGTGCCGTCCACCACGCTGGTGTAACCTAGAGACATCCCTCTCGCCGCAAGGACGCCACGCTGGAAGAGCAACGCCCCATTAACCCCGAATCCGAGCCGCAAGCTCAGTCGAGTTCGATGGCACTCCCATCCATTGTGGACAAGCCCCGGGTCACGTGGGCGCTGCTGGCCATAAACATTGTGGTATGGCTCGGTATGGAGATCTGGGGGGACAGCACAAACGGCGAGACGCTGATCGATTTCGGCGCTATGTTCAGCCCGCTCATCGCCAACGGTGAGTACTGGCGCCTCTTCACCGCGATGTTCCTCCACGTAGGAATGTACCACCTGTTCACCAACGGCCTGGGGCTGTTTATCTTCGGGCCGCTCGTTGAACGCTCTTTTGGTAGCGCACGGTACCTGGCAATTTACGTCCTCGCCGGCCTCTTCGGCAGCGTGCTGAGCTACAACCTGAACGACCTCTCGGTCGGCGCAGGGGCGAGCGGCGCGCTGTTCGGAATAATGGGCGCGTTCGCCGCGTTCTTCGTCATGCAGCGCAAGACCTTCGGCGCAGTGGCCCAGCGCAGCCTGACCGGCATTGCGGTTCTTGCCGTGATCAACTTCGCGTTCGGGCTCTCGACCCCCGGAATCGATAACTGGGCGCACCTGGGCGGCCTGGCCGGCGGCTTCTTCCTGGGCCTTGCGTTCGCGCCGCAGTATGAGGTCGTTAACTCGATCTTCGGCCTACCTATCGCGTTGAAGGACAACAATTCAATAACCCGCCGCTGGTGGGTGCTGCCGGCTGCCGCGATCGTGCTCGCAGGCGGGGGGGCTCTGGGCACGACGAGCGCGCCGGAGACTCCCTTCACGCGCTATTACGTTGCCGAGCGCAACTTCAACCAGGGCGACTACTCGCGGGCCCTCACCGAAGTGAACAGGGCCATGGAGATTAACAGCGACATGCCGGAGGCCCACCTCCTGCGAGGCAAGATCCGCATGGAGACAGGCGACTATATCGGCGCGCAGACGGACCTGGCCAGGGCAGTGGTGCTCGCCCGCGCGCACGGGTTCCGCAGGATGGAGAGCGAGGCGATCCGCCTCCTCCTCGAGGTCCGGGCGCGCAATTAGGGTCTACCAGGAGCTAGCGTGTTACGAATTGGGTGGATGTCTACCGGCCGCGGGGAGGGCTCGCGCGGCTTCCTTGAGTACGTTCAGCGGCACATTGCCGCCGGGGAGCTCGACGCCCGGGTCGAGTTCGTCTTCAGCAACCGGGAGCGCGGCGAGGCAGAAGGCAGCGACCAGTTTTTCCGCATGGTCGAAGGCTTCGGCATACCGCTGGTGACCCTGTCCTTCGAGCGGTACCGCGCCGACCGCGGCGGTGGCTTCAACAAGCACCGCTTGCCCTTCCATCGCGAGGTGATGGCCGCCATCGCCGGGTACGAGGTGGACTTCATCGTCCTGGCCGGTTACATGCTCTTCACCGGCGCTGAGATGCCGCAGAAATACCCCATGCTCAACCTCCACCCCGCCCTGCCCGGCTACCACGCCGGCACCTGGCAAGAGGTGATCTGGAAGCTGATCGAGGAGCGCGCCCGGGTCCACGGGGTGTTCGCCCATGTCGCAACCGAGGTGCTGGACGCCGGGCCCGCCTTGGCCTACTGCAGCTTCCGTATCACCGGCCCGGCGTTCGACCACCTCTGGTCGGAGGTATCGGACCGCTCGGTCCTGGAGCTACAGGTGTTAGGAGAGGAGCAGCCGCTGTTCAAGGCGATCCGCCAGGCCGGACTGAAGCGGGAAAGGCCGTTCCTGCTGGAGTGCCTTCGCCTGATCTCCAGCGAAGGGATCACCATTCGAGAAGGGCACCTCGTGGACCGCGCCGGAAACGAAATCGAGGCCAGGGACATCACGGAGGCAGTGGAGCGCCGGCTTGCTCTTTATTAGGGACATTGCGCGCCAATGGGGCGGGACGGGAGCCCCGATAGAATCGGGCCGGGCAAGCAACCATTTGGTGCCTCGTCCGAGCCCATTCCACGTGCCATTGCACGCCCATGGGGAGTGGCAAGATTTGGGAAGCGCTGAAGGCGCGGGATAACTAAGCCCAGGGTGGAGTGCCGAAGGCTCTGCGAAGGCACGCAGCCCTGGGAAGGGGATTCAGTATTTCACCCAGCCCTGAAGGGGCGAGATAATCTCATGTCGTACCAGAGATTGTTTCGCCCCTTCAGCAACTGTCTTGGAAGTCAATAGAGATTCTGGCTCTTTCAGCGTTTTGTCGTCGGATTTTTTGGACAGTGCTCCGCCTTGCTGCCAATGGGCAGCGCCGGCGCTGCCCATTGGCAGCAAGATATCTCACCAGGAGAGCGTCTGTGGATCAGGCCGCTTTGGCCATGGCCTTGTTCAGGTGCTC